>CAZSSY010000053.1:18284-22223 GCA_964609565.1 uncultured Natronomonas sp. | reverse complement strand
GCAGGCGCACATCGCAAGTTCAAACGCGTACTCTCGCACTGACCGGAGGGATGCCCTCAAAGGTGAAAACACCTGGCTTATTCGAGCATTCACAGGGGGTGCCCGGCCAGCGCCGACATCGGCGACACGTCGAGGCTCCATCCCTCCTGTTCCCGGCGTTGATTCCTCTCCATTGGCAGGGTCTCCTGTATGTCTCCCTCTTATCCAGTTGCGGTGCGACGGGTTTCCTTGATAGGCCTGTTGCCACGCCGAACGGTCACTCACATGATGCGAGACGAGAGACGGAGGTATGTAGCCTGACGCTCAATGCGAAACTGGCAGTGTTAGCCTGCTCAAAGCCGGATGCTACGAAAACTCGAACAGTCAGGTTTATCACGCGCACGGGCAGATGTTCACGTCATTACTAGATGACGAGTGAACACCGACAACCGGAGGTGAATATCGGATTGGTCGGTCACGTCGACCATGGAAAAACCACGCTTGTACAAGCGCTTTCGGGCGAATGGACCGATCAGCACTCCGAAGAGATGAAGCGCGGGATCTCCATCCGGCTTGGCTACGCCGATGCCACATTCCGGGAGTGTCCGGAGGTTGATGAACCAAACCGGTATACGGTATCGGAGACCTGTCCGGATGGATCGGAGAGTGAACCTATCCGAACAGTCTCGTTTGTCGACGCGCCAGGCCACGAAACCCTGATGGCCACAATGCTCTCTGGGGCTGCGATTATGGACGGTGCCGTTCTCGTCATTGGAGCCAACGAGCCCGTGCCCCAGGCCCAGACAGAAGAACATCTTATGGCATTGGATATTATCGGTATCGAGAATATTGTCATAGCGCAAAACAAGATTGACCTGGTTGACCGAGAGCAAGCCGAAGAGAACTACGAACAGATCACGTCGTTCGTCGCAGGTACGGTCGCTGAGGATTCTCCTATTGTCCCGATATCTGCTCAACAAAACGTCAACATGGACCTGTTGATGCAAACAATTGAGGAAGAAATACCCACTCCGGAACGGGATCCAGATGCTGACGCTCGCCTCCAAGTCGCCCGGTCGTTTGACATTAATCGCCCCGGGACAACATGGGAGGACCTCACTGGGGGGATTCTCGGTGGCTCCCTCACACAAGGTCGATTAGCAGTTGACGACGATGTCGAAATTAAGCCGGGGCGAGAAAGTACAACAGGGGGGCAAACCGAATATCAACCAGTCCAGACCACGGTCCGGACGTTGCAGGCAGGCGGTGAATTTGTCGATGACGCTGCTCCTGGCGGCCTTCTCGGCGTTGGGACCGGGCTAGATCCCTCGTTGACCAAGGGTGATGCTCTTGCTGGTCAAATCGTCGGTCCACCGGGAAGTCTCCCCCCGGTTCATGACGCATTCACCATGGATGTCGAGTTGTTAGACCGGGTTGTCGGTGAGGATACAGACGAAATTGAGCCGATTAGTACAGGCGAACCGCTCATGTTGACGGTTGGAACAGCAACGACCGTTGGGTCTGTGACAAGCGCGCGGGACACCGAGTGTGAAGTCCAACTGAAGCGCCCGGTCTGTGCCCCGACAGGCTCGAAAACTGCTATTAACCGTCGTGTCGGGGCACGATGGCGCCTCATTGGTGTCGGGACGCTGCGGGGATGAGAGTTGTGCTTGATACAAATGCATTGATGATGCCGGTCGAAGTTGGAGTCCGGACATTTGAGGAACTGGATCGTCTCCTCGGGGACTATGAAGCCGTTGTTCCGGAGGCGATCGTAACCGAACTCAATACGCTGGCGGGGAGCCACGGAAACGAAGCTGTTGCGGCAAGTGTCGGTACGGACCTTGCCTCAACGGAATGTGAGACGGTTCCTCATGACGCGGCCGGTGCGGATGATGCTGTCCTCGAAATTGGACGCCAGGTTGCGTATGCCGTCACGAATGATGGCGAGCTACAAGACCGATTATTGGAAGCGAACGTTCCCGTAATTAGTTTACACGGGCAAAACAAACTCGAAATCACTGAACCATAGTATGTATAAACGGGTACGACTCAAGGATACGGTTGAGGTACCACCTGCATATCTCGCAGATGTGTCACCAGAGCTTGTCAAACGATTACTGCAAGATAAACTAGAGGGACAGATGGACGAGGATGTCGGTAGCGTCGTGTCTGTCACTGCAGTCCACGATATCGGAGATGGCGCAGTCCTCCCAAACAGACCCGGCGTCTATTACGAAGCTGAGTTTGATGCCGTCACCTTCGATCCACAGATGCAGGAAGTCGTCGATGGTGAAGTCGTAGAAGTCGTTAACTTCGGTGCGTTCGTCGGAATCGGACCAGTCGATGGCTTATTGCACGTCTCCCAGATTTCAGATGAGTATTTAGCATTCGACGAAGAAAACCAACAACTGGCCTCTCGCGACTCTAACCGCGTCTTGAGCGTCGGGGATGCCGTCCGTGCACGCATCGTGACGAAAAGCATTGATGAGCGGAATCCACGGGATTCGAAAATCGGGCTCACGGCGAAACAACCCGGGCTGGGTAAACACGGATGGCTTGAAGAAGAACGACAACGCCGTGAAGCGCAGGCAGGTGATTAGATGGCGGACCGCTATGTCTGTCGGGACTGCCATCGGGTTCTTGAGGTCGATGACAGCTCACAGTGCCCATCATGCGGGTCGACGTCTCTCACTGAGGATTGGGCTGGATATGTCGTCATCGCCCATCCAGAGACCAGCCAGATCGCCGCTGAGATGGAAATCACAGAACCCGGGCGATATGCATTAAAAGTCCGGTAACATGTCCTCTCACGTGGTAGAACTCCCGGAAAAGATCCGCGGTGAACTGAAGGACCCACTCGGACCAATCTACACGGATCCGACCGCCCTCCTCGCAGATGCAACTACCCCCATAATCACTGTCGGCGATATGGTGACCTACCACTTGCTGGCAGCAGGTCGTCGACCCGATGTGGCGTTTATTGATACGATGACCAAACGGAGCCCCGTCGACCAGGAGATATTAGATGCAATTGATGGCTTCGATCACCAATTCAGTGTCGTCAATCCACCAGCCGTCCTGACAACAGAGCTGTTGAACACCATCAATGAAGTCTTCACGCTTGACGGAACAGTGGTGGTCACCGTCGATGGCGAGGAAGATCTCGCAACATTACCCGTTATCGTCGCTGCGCCCGACGCCGCATCCATCGTCTATGGCCAACCGGACGAAGGTATGGTGTTGGCAATCGTTGATGACGCTCTTCGAGCCCACTGTTGGGAGTTATTACACAAAATGGACGGAGATCTGGAGCAGTTATCAACCCTCCTCGCAAGCTAACCGACTCCACGACACCTCCGTGCAGTACGATCGAGAGCTACAAGCCACGGGAGACAGCAAGTGGTGACTCCAGTCTGGATTTGCCCAGAGTGTATGATAAATCACTTCATGAGGACGGGAATCGTGGGTTAGAGTAGGGTGGTTGGGGGATAGCTGGATATATTTCCTTGATTGAACGTAGTAAGAGACCGGTCGTCTGACGGCTTCTGAAAGGGACTCACTAGCCTTTCACCGGGTTACCGCTTCGAAATCCTTTTACGCGCTTCTGCGGAAAATCGGTGTAACGTAACCATGGACGTCGAAATTATTTCAGAGGATGAAAACCCTATGTTGCACCGGACTGACGTTCGGTTCCAGTTAACACATGAAGATGCCACCCCTTCACGTCTCTCCGTTCGCGACTCCCTAGCCGCGAAACTAAATAAAGATTCCACCGAGGTCGTCGTCCGACAACTCAACACAAAATACGGAATGCGGAAATCCATCGGAACCGCAAAAGTCTACGAAACAGCAGAGGATGCCAACGCTGTCGAACAAGAATTCATCCTCACCCGGAACAAAATCTCAACCGACGGCGACCTTGAATCCGAGACTGGTGATGGTGAGGTTGAGGTGGAT
>CAZSSY010000053.1:0-18184 GCA_964609565.1 uncultured Natronomonas sp. | reverse complement strand
GAGGATGAGGGTGATGGTGAGGTTGAGGTGGATGAGGATGAGGGTGATGGTGAGGTTGAGGTGGATGAGGATGAGGGTGATGGTGAGGAGGAAGCATAGATGGCTCGCCATGAATATTACAATGACGATGGCTCTTCAGACAAGGAACAGTGCCCGAAGTGTGGCGACACATTCCTCGGGGATTACGGTGATCGAAAACACTGCGGGAAGTGTAGTTACACTGAATTCCAATAGGTCGTGACTCGCGTTCTCGGTATTGAGGGGACTGCCTGGTGTGCGAGTTCTGCCGTATTTGACAGTGGCCAGAATACCATTCTCGTCGAATCGGACGAGTACCAACCGGACAGCGGAGGTATTCATCCACGTGAAGCCGCAGAACACATGCGGTCGGCAATTCCGAATGTCATCAATACCACGATCGAAACTGTGACTGAAGAGTACGGGCAACCGAGGCAATCGCTTGACGCGATTGCATTTTCTCAAGGCCCTGGCCTGGGCCCCTGTCTCCGCATTACTGCCACGGCAGCTCGCTCACTCGCTGGCACATTGGACCTCCCGTTGGCTGGCGTTAATCACATGGTTGCCCATCTTGAAATCGGTCGGTATCGTTCTGGCTATGCGTCGCCGATCTGCCTGAACGCATCGGGAGCCAACGCTCATCTCCTCGGATATCACAAGGGCCGGTATCGAATCCTGGGTGAAACAATGGATACCGGGGTGGGGAATGCGCTCGATAAATTCACCCGCTATGTAGGATGGTCCCATCCGGGGGGCCCGAAGGTTGAGACGCAGGCCAAGAATGGAGAGTACATTCCACTTCCCTACATTGTGAAAGGGATGGATTTTTCATTCTCTGGAATAACGTCGGCTGCCAAACAGGCGTATGATGATGGCCATCCCGTTGAGGATATCTGTCGCGGCTTAGAAGAAACAATCTTTGCCATGTTAGTAGAGGTAAGCGAACGAGCTCTGTCACTCACGGGTACAGGGACCCTCATTCTTGGCGGTGGCGTGGGACAGAATCAACGGCTCCGTGAAATGTTGGCAACAATGTGTGATGCTCGTAACGCTGACTTTTACGCCCCTGAACCCCGTTTCCTCCGAGATAACGCCGGCATGATCGCTGTCCTTGGTGCACTCATGTTCGATGCCGGTGATACCGTTCCGATTGAGGACTCACAAGTCCGCCCTAATTTTCGGCCTGACGAGGTCTCGGTCACCTGGCGACCTGATGAAGCCATGTCACACCCACCGACTGATCCCGAGCAAGTCCAGGGGGCGGAGGCGATCGTGGACCTCAACCCCGACACGGACCGCGTGCATAAACGTCGTGTCACGAAAGAGTACCGTCATCCGGACCTCGATGCAACCCTCCGTGCGCGTCGAACCCGATCGGAAGCTCGCTTAACGAGTGAAGCCCGACAAGTCGGCGTCCCAACGCCAATTGTATTTGATGTGAACCCGTCAGACGGCCACATTGAGTTTGAATATGTCGGCGACAGGGATCTCCGTGACCGGTTATCTACGGACGGTGTCAGTGATCTTGCCCGGCATTTGGCGTGCTGTCACGACGAAGGGTTCGTCCATGGCGACCCAACACCTCGGAACGTACGCATCGCGCCAGATTTCACCTACTGTATCGATTTTGGTCTCGGCTACTATACTGATGATATCGAGGATTTTGCGATGGACCTCCATCTCTTCGAACGGGCTCTTGAGGGCACGGCTGAGACTGCGGAGCCGCTCCTGGATGCCTTCGAAGCGGCGTACCGTGATGTTGGTGATGGCCAAGTTATCGACCAATTACGAGAGATTGAAGGTAGAGGTCGTTACCAGTGATGTAATCGTAGCCAGAGGCGTGCCTATAAGTCCCGTGCTGTCGTATCCATGGATATGCCAGAGAAACCCCAATCAGGAGAATTGTTTGGAATCCCGTATAATTTTGAGAAACCGTCGCTCGGTCGGATGATGTCGAACTACTGGCAACCGGGGAACGGCATGTTGGTTGAGAAACCGTTTGGGATTGGGTATACCCTTAACCTCGCGAATTGGCGCTCATGGGCTGTACTCATCGTTGCTGGACTCCTGTATTACCAGGAACAACAAGCGAGCGACACTATTGAAGGGACACCGACGGATGAACCAGTTGAAGTCGTCGTTGACGATTAACGAGAGTCGTTGCGACCGAGCGTACGGATGATTCTCATCCGATGAAGCTAGCATCGGTGGTCGGTTCCCGCTCATTTGTCGAATCGCATCTTTTAGTGGGTGGCCAGTCGAACCGTGTTCCATGTATGACCGTTTAAAAGGATTTCGTGACTTCTATCCGGGGGAAATGTCCGCTAGGCGGGCTGTAACCGATATCATTGAAAGCCGGGTTCGTCAGTATGGCTTCCGGGAGGTTGGAACCCCATCGCTCGAACGGACGGAAATGTATACAGACAAATCCGGGGATGAAATTGTTGAAGAATTGTACCATTTCGAGGATAAGGGCGGCCGTGCAGTGGCACTTACGCCAGAACTCACACCGACGGTGGCGCGAATGGTTGTTGCCCGCGAGCAGGCGCTCGCTAAACCCATTAAATGGTTTTCAACCCGACCATTCTGGCGGTACGAGCAGGTACAGCAGGGCCGATTCCGAGAATTTTATCAAACAAATATCGATATCTTTGGTTCAGCAAATCCGGAGGCTGATGCGGAAGTGCTCGCTGCCGCCGCTGATGTCCTGACTGATCTTGGGCTGTCACGTGATGATTTCGTCTTCAGAGTATCCCATCGAGATATCCTCGCGGGCTTGCTCACGTCGCTGAACTCGGATGTCGATACCCACGCGGCTATCCGTGCTGTGGATAAACGCCAGAAAATCGATGAGGATGAGTATTATGAACTCCTTGTAGCAGCCGGGTTGGATGCTGAGGAAGCGGACACCTTCGATGAGGTCTTAGCCACCGATGACCTGGATGAACTAGTGGCATTTGCCGACACCGACCGCGTTACTACGGCTGTGGATAATCTTCGAGGTGTATTGCAGACCACTATAGATCTCGGGGTTCGTGACTACTGTACCATCTCGTTGGATACGGCGCGCGGTCTGGATTATTACACGGGAGTTGTCTTCGAATGCTTTGATACGGCTGGCGATGTCTCTCGCTCGATATTCGGTGGCGGTCGATATGATGACCTCATCGAATCCTTTGGTGGTGACTCGATGCCAGCAGTCGGCGTCGGTATCGGTCATGAGACACTGCATCTTCTCTGTCAGCGTGCGGGGGTCGCCCCGACGGAAGATCTGCAGACGGATTACTATATTTTAACTGTTGGCGATACTCAAGAGGAGGCAGCCGATATTGCACGGGACCTTCGGGCATTGGGTCATGTCGTAGAAATGGATCTCCATAGACGTGGATTCGGTGACCAACTCTCCTATGCTGACGGTATTAATGCCGAAACTGTCGTGATCGTCGGCGAGCAAGATCTCTCGAACGACGTCGTCACCCTCAAAGATATGGCGACCGGCGAACAGACCGAAGCTCCGCTTGATTCATTCCCACCGTCAACGGGGCGACCAACGTACCACGATTATACTGAGTGAAACGCACATTCCCGAACAAACGGACGTGTATTTGAGGTCCCTCGTCGACGCTGTATTGGCGAACTCCAGTGTATCCCGCGAAAACAGGGTTCCCGATTCCAAAATCATTGGCGACCCCGCTTGGATCTCATTCGTTGGTCGCTGGTGAACCGCCTCGGGGTCAAGCCCCTAGGCACTCGGCCTGCTCCACCTGTAGATATGTTGACTACAGTAGGTTTGGCGATGGCCCACCCAGTTGCAGCCGACGTCAGGTCATACGTGATTGGAGGCGTCGTTCGACGTGGGTCGGGGTGATATGTGTTTGACAAGGGGTTTAGGGCTATCCCGATCTATTCTTGATTATGAGTTCAGTCTCGGCTCGGAGTGAGATACATGAAGCGTATACGTGGGATCTCACCGATCTGTATGCTGATGATGCGGCGTGGGAAGCGGCCTACGAGGACGTCGAGAACCGTATTGACTCGTTAACGGAGTATCAGGGACGTGTCACGGAGGATGCGGAGACACTTCAGGAGGTCTTAGAACTTCGTGAAGATATCATGCGGCACGTATCGAATGTGACTGCGTATGCCCGGATGCGGAAGGATGAAGATACCACGAATCAACGCTATCAGGCGTTTGCAACCCGAGCGCAGTCATTGGCAGCTGATGCGTCCAGCGCGGCGAGTTTCATTGAGCCGGAACTTCAGGCCGACGACGAAGCCACAATTGATGCGTATCTTGAAGCGAACCCTGATTTGGCAGAGTATGACCACTACTTCGATGATGTGCTACGGATGAAGGAGCATACGCGATCAGCAGAGATTGAGGCTGTGCTCGCTGATTTGAGCGAGGTTGTCAACGCGGGCGGTGATGTCTATAATATGTTCACCAACGCCGACTTGGAATTCCCAGTGGTTGACGATCCGGATGGGGAGTCCCGGCGTATCACGTTGTCAAACTTTACGACCCTCCAAAAACATCCGGATCGGGCATTCCGACACCGCGTTTATGAAGCGTTTTACGATGAATGGCGTCAGTATCGAAATGCCATCGCAACTGCGTATAAAAACAGTGTGAAAGCAGATTCAAAGCTCGCGAAGACGCGGTATTATGAATCGGCGCGAGCCGCAGCCCTCGATAGACCCAATATCCCGGTGGACGTGTATGATACTCTTGTTGATACTGTCGAGAGCAATCTTGACGTGCTCCATCGCCATGCTGAACTTAAACGTGACAGGCTTGATGTTGCGGAGTTACAGATGTGGGATTTATACGCTCCATTAACCGGTGGGGAGACGCCGGATTTGGAATACGACAAGGCGAGAGAATACGTAGTTGCTGCTGTTGAACCGTTGGGTGATGCCTATCAAGACCGGATGGCGACCGGGTTGGAGTCTCGTTGGGTGGATGTCTATGAGACCGAAAATAAACAGTCTGGGGCCTATAGTGGCGGCACGTATGATAGCCAGCCGTATATTCTGTTGAATTTCCAAAACGATATTTCGTCGATGTTCACCTTGGCACACGAATTAGGTCACTCAATGCATTCGGAATTAACGAGTGAATCGCAACCATACGTGTACTCGGGGTATGAAATCTTTGTCGCTGAAGTTGCTTCGACAGTCAATGAAGCGCTCCTCACGCATCATTTACTTGATGCCGTCGATGATGCCGCGTTCCGACGACATGTTCTCGATGAATATCTTGAACGGTTTCGCTCAACCCTCTTCCGACAGACCATGTTCGCATCCTTTGAACACCAAGCCCACGAATTGAATGAGGCCGGAGAGGCACTGACACCAGATCGTCTCGATGAGATATATCACGATCTCAAAACGGCATACTATGACCCAGCGGTAGTTGATGACCGGATTGCTATGGAATGGATGCGCATCCCGCATTTTTATTCAGCATACTATGTCTATCAATATGCCACCGGAATCAGCGCGGCAAATGCGATCGTCGACCGGATCCTCTCCGAGGGCGAGGACGCGGCGACGGAGTATCTCGACTTCCTCCGATCAGGGGCTCGGGGCTACCCGCTTGAGTTACTGGAGATTGCCGGGATCGATATGTCGACACCACAACCCGTGGAGGCGGCGATTACCGCATATGATGACCTCATCGTCGAATTCGAGTCACTCCACTAGCTGCCCGTCCACCAATCAGATGGTAACTTCTCGCAGTGATCCCCCGCCTTTGGTTGGTTCTGATGGGTCGCAAACGTCCCCCCTACCCAAAGCCACTTTTAACCTCCACTCCCTACAGTTTCACATCCCATGTCGCATAGTCCCTCGCTACCTGACCGCCCGACGCTTGACCTCGACCCCGATATGCCAGAGTCAGAGCGGCTGGCCGCCCTACGGGAGCATTACATCGATGTATCCCAGGTCCATGAGGAACTTGCAGAACAGTTAGATACAGCTCGAGACCGTCAGTCGGAACTCCGAGAAGAAGTGTCTGCCCTCCAAGAAGAAAATGAAGCATTGAAGACTTCTTCGTTATACCTCGCAACTGTCGAAGAACTCACGGACGATCAGGTGCTCCTCAAACAACATGGGAACAACCAAGAAGTCCTAACAGATGTCTCTCCACGGCTCTACGACCAACTTGAAGCCGGCGAGCGCGTCGCCATCAACGACTCATTCGCTATTCAAACTGTTCTTGACGCGGAAACGGACGCCCGCGCCCAAGCGATGGAAATCTCGGAAAAGCCCAAAGTCGATTATACCGGGATCGGGGGCTTAGATGAACAGATTCGTGAAGTCCGGGAAGCAGTGGAAGATCCACTCACCAGCCCGGATAAATTCTCTGAAGTGGGGATTGAACCCCCAACCGGTGTTCTCCTGTATGGACCGCCGGGGACGGGGAAGACGATGCTGGCGAAAGCCGTCGCCAACCAGACCAACGCCACCTTCATCAAAATGGCCGGGTCAGAACTCGTCCAGAAGTTCATCGGCGAAGGTGCCCGACTGGTCCGAGACCTCTTCGAACTTGCAGCCGAACGTGAACCCGCTATTATCTTCATCGACGAGATCGACGCGATTGCATCCAAACGCACCGAATCCAAGACCTCCGGGGACGCCGAAGTCCAACGCACCATGATGCAACTCCTCTCCGAAATGGACGGATTCGAAGACCGCGGCCAAATCTCGATTATTGCGGCGACGAACCGGTTCGACATGCTCGACCGCGCCATCCTCCGCCCCGGCCGCTTCGACCGCCTCATCGAAGTCCCCAAACCCGGCCCTGATGGCCGCGAACAGATACTCCGTATCCATACGCGAGACATGAACCTCGGTGACGATATCGATCTCGTCGAGATAGCCAGGGATACCGATGACTTCTCTGGCGCAGAACTCGAAAGCCTTGCTACTGAAGCTGGGATGTTCGCCATTCGGGATGGCCGGACTGAACTCAGTGACTCTGACTTCGTTGATGCCTTAGAGAAGGTCTCACAGGATGATGCGCCCGGAAAACCAATCGCCTTCTATTAACCATCACATCCCGAAGCCGTCGCCTGGATGTCGCCCGACGTTGATCATACAAGGAAGACGTGTCGGGGACGATCTACTAAAATTTCTCGGCCCCACTCGACTGTTTCACGAAACGCGTCAGAGCGGAAGAATGCCATGGCGTCGTCACGGTCGACCCATTGGCTTGCAATGAACATGTCGTTTTCATTTTCGTGGTTGGCCATGAGCCGCGTATCAATGTGTCCCTCCGTGTCATTGAGTTGATCGCTGATTTCGGTGAATGTCGTGAGGAACGCATCACGGTGTTCAGGTTTCACCGTGTAAAACATCCCCATTGTCCCGAAGTTACTCGCCTCACGTGTCCGTTCGACGATACCGGGGAGGTCAGCAAGTGCTTTCCCTGCGGCGTTGGCGGCGTGTTGACTCGCCCAGATTGATACGACAGCCGAAATTTCGTTGTGCTGGGTATCGGTGTAAATCGTCGATTTGACATGGGAGTCGTCGTCTTCGAGCTGCGTGAACGCGTCGTCGAACGCACGGCGGAGCGTCTCGTAGTCGGCATCGGAATACAGCACCAGTGCGTAGACATCCTCACCATGCGGTTGCCCGGCATAAATGTCGACATCACTCAATGCGGCTCGGACGTCCGGGGCTCCATCGGTGCTTTTTGGGTGCGTTGTCGATCCACCCCCGTCTTTGGCGATTTCTGCGTCGAACGCGGCGCCGACGCCGGGGCCACATCCCGGTAAATCCCCGAGGAATCCAGCGGCTGTCTGGGCGGCTTGTTCTGTCTCCCAGAGTGAAATAACGGCTGTATCCCCCGAGTCCGCTCGGACAGTCGTGAGGATGTGGCTGTCGTAATGATCGAAGTTACCCCGGAGTTCGTCGACATCCTCGATGAGTTCTTCGGCGACGGTATCTGAGTGAAATAACAAGCCATACCCGAGATCCGGATAATCGTCGAGACGGACACCAAACCGATGAATGCGCCGCTGGAACACGTCAACGGAGATGTCTTCGTAGGCTGTTTCGTCTGGTTCGGGGCGAGTTGGACTAGGTGACTCCTCGGTGCCATCGTCATCAGCCGCCGTGTCGGGTTCGGTGATTGGGGCTCCAATCCCGGTGTTGACACCAGGGAGATCCTGCAGAAACCCGGCGGCCGTTCGGGCGGGTTGCTCCGTTGTCCACAGTGAAATTACTGCGGTCGTGCCACCGGCTGACCTGACTACTGTGTCAACGTGGCTGTCGTAGTGGTCGAAGTTCTCACGCAACTCGTCGACTTCATCGGCAATCGTGTCAGCATTAGTATTTGTGGTGAACATGACGCCATACCCAGCCTCGGTGTCGGCCATCGATACGCCGGAGGACCCGGTTTCTTGGATAAATGTCTCGGCATCTACTTCTTCGAATCCTGTGGACCCCGAGGAGGGTTGTTCACCGGATGGACGCAGTGGCATCTCCGTGGTTGTCTCCTCGGCATCGTTAGAGTGACCTGGTGTGGTTGATTCCGTGGTCAGCGATCCAGGTGTGGTGTCCTCTGCGTGATTTTCGGTGGTTGGTGCTGTCTCTTGGGCGATATCTCCTTCAAGGTAGGCGGCTAGTTCAGCCGGGGATATGTGGCGGCCGACATAGAATTCACCGAACTCAGCGAACTTCGAGGAGGATGGATCGAACCGCATCTCATAGAGAAGATGCTTGATGGTTGTCATGTCGTCAGCAAAGAGCGTGACTCCCCATTCGTGGTCGTCAAGCCCGATACTGCCCGTAATGATTTGAGTTACATCGCCGGCATAGTCACGGCCAATAGCACCGTGGGAAGACATGTGTTCCTTCCGCTCTTCGAACGGCAAGTCATACCAATTGTACCCTTCCTCTCGCCGTTTGTCCATAGGGTAAAACGAGAGGTACTCAGCGTCTGGTATGTCTGGATAAATCCGTTGTTGCATATAATTCCGCATCCCTTCATCCTCGACTGCATCAAGGCCGTCAGTGACTTGTTCGTGCATATAGCCCGATACCTCAGTCACAGAAACGTACGATGACGCCCGCGTTGTGTACGAGGCAAACGCTGTCGATTCGAATCGTCGCTCGGCAGTGTCCAGATGGTCCAGGGTTGGACGAAGATGAAGCATGAGAATATCGGCTTTATGGCCAATGATAGAGAAGACCGCTGTGCCGCCTGCTGGTGCATCGTCAAGCGCAATATGCGAATTGATGTATTCGGTGGCCTCTGTGAGCGCCCGATCCTGGGTCCGCTCGGGCGCATCACGCCACGCATCCCATCTGATGCGCCGGAAATCATGGAGGACATACCACCCTTCCTCCGTCGCTGGGGGTTTCCGTTGTACCATATCACGCCAGTTCAGGCGCACGGCTAATGGGAGTTGTGAGTCCCGCCGATCATCCACGAGGCATACACTCGAACGAAAAACAAATGAATTACTGGAATAGAATCCGATATAAAACCTCTAAAGGATGGAAAAAACGTCGTTAAATACCGACTAGCAAGAATGAAATCGCGTCAACGACGCGAACTATTCTGAATTGACCCTAAGTCTCTCGCGTTTATATAGCAATGGAGGTAGTGAGTATAACGTGAGGAGCTCACCACCATGTCGACCGCCACGCCGACACGAACGCCGATAACACGTAATCTGCATGGACTGGTGAAGATCTGTCTCGATCGGCTTACCACACTCGTTTGCGCGGCCGCATTCTGGATCGCAGCCTTGCTCCCGCTGATGATCCTTGCCGGTCTCACAACCGGGGCCGCCAACCGTTACCCATCCCTGCTCGCTGGTACGCTTGCGATGAATGCCGTTTGTGCAATTATCGGTCATTCACACACCCCGAGATAACCACCACCTCCGCTCCACCACGGCGGTCGATTGTGGCCGGCCACCGGAGTGCCACTCCCGGCTCCGGTGGCACGCGGCCCCTTGCACCCGGGCCGCGGTAACGACCCGGTCTCTTCGACCATCGTCGGTGCGCTCCTCATATCTCGTTTCCTTCCATACGCATCAAGACCAAATCACGGGTACCTGAAGGCATCCAGAATTCACGGAACCAATCTCGTCCAAACGGCTGGGTGATCTCACCCAAGGAGCTGTGGAAGAAACAACATAGCGAGAAGACTCAGGATCATCGTGACACTGATTGCAGCGGTCACGGTCGTGACGACGAGCGATCCCGTTTCCCCGGGGACTCTCGCCAAAACTGCTTCGACACACGATCGGAGGATATGGCCCCCATCGAGCGGATACGAGGGAATACAGTTGAACATACCGAGGTTGATATTCACCCACCCGGTCCAAAACAGAACATTCGCGAGAGCGAAGACTACTCCGGCGCTCAACGGTCCGGAAACCGCATAAAAATTGGTAATGTCACTGTTGAACCCTGCGAAGTTATATCCTAGACTCGGGTCAACAATGCTGGCAAACGGTAAGACGAGTACCGCAAATGTCCGGGAAATAAAGGTCGTTACCGGATCGTTGCCCCATCCAGTACCCCCGAGGAGGGCATGATATTGATCTGCTGGATACGTGTCGATACCGATGTCGTCAACCACAACGCCACTAATGCCGTCTTGAATTCCACCGACACCGAGATACCCATACTCTTCGGTCGGATGTGATCCGAGTTCCACCTGATATGTATGGCGGTCACCCCGCCACGGCGACGTATCAGGACTATGGTAGGCAACAACCGTGACTGTCTCACCTGGCTCGTATCCAGATAGCACCGCTGACAGTTCTGCCGGTGTCGCGGTCGATTCACCACCCACGCTGTGAAGCAGCATCGGTGTATCCGGTGCTCCCGCACTCCCCAGTGGATCACTCTCTGGGACGGTACTGACGAAGACGCCAACCGGGAATGGAGCAGCGCCGTCCGGTGTTTCGAGCACCACAACTTCTCTGTCGTCAATTGCATCGGTAAATGCTGCCCGTGTATACACCGTTTCGCCATCGATGGCAGTGATCGTCGTTCCCGCCCCAACTGGCGCGTCAACAACAGCCCGTGTCACCATGATTTCCCGTTCGACCGTAACAGGGTCGGCATTTTCACGGTCAATCTCGACTTCTCGGTCAGCGCCAGCGAGCTCCGTTTCAAATTCGTCTTCCCCCGTGACAGTCTGGCCATTGACAGCAGTCAGGACATCCCCGCGTTCAATACCGGCGTCCTCCGCAGCCGACCCGGGGAGTACGCCCCCGACAGCAACCCCTGGAACCACCGTAACGAGACTTGCAATAATCCCGAATAGCAAGGCAAACGTGATCGCAGTCACAAGAAAATTATTTGTGACGCCAGCGGCGAACATTCGTGACCGTCCGCCCCGATCGGCAGACTCTTGACTTTCTTCATCAGGTTGGACGAACGCGCCCAGGGGAATGAATGCGAGTAGCGCGATCCCCATCGAATCAATCTCGATATCCTCAACCCGACACAGCAAGCCATGGCCGCCTTCATGAACAATCAGACCGACAACCAGACCGACCAGAATCGGGACCGCAGCCTCCCATGGTAAAAATCGGTTGACGCCGGGGATGACGAGGGCATCTTGCGGCCGAACTAACCGTGATGTCGCCGTCGGTTCAAGGAGGACACTGATCGCAGACAGCAAGACTGCGAGAAACGAACCGACCATAATCACAATCGCGATGCCGAGCCCAAGATTGCCCCATGCTCGCCAGATGCGTTTGGGGGCGGCCAACCGATTCAAAAATACTCGTCCTCGCTTGGTGTGGATCGTGAGTATCGGGCCGTTGACGCGGAACGAGTCGGGAAGCATCCCTCGCGTATTGAGCGCCATCGCCCCAACAGTATACAAGAGAATCCCGCCGAGCAGCCAGACCAACGTATTCATTATTCCAGGTACAGGCGTCGGCACCCAAAAGTTGTTCCACTCCACCCTCCAACCACCCGCAGGAACCACCGTCGAGACACATCCAGAGTATCAATCGATATCCCTACCGGCCAGGAATGGCCTCCACAGGACCTTGTATCTCCCTTCACGACAGCATGCCGCGTTCAGACGCCGCTTTCCGCTCACCTATTCCGATACCGAAACGTATCCCCAACAAATCAAGGCTATTGACTGCGGAGGACGCGCTCTTGCTCACGAGCGGTGGCTTCAAGTTATTCTTCTCGTCGAAGACGACGGATTACGAACTCGCGGTCAAGCGCCGCCAGAAATGGCCCCAGACGCGGTCCCTGTGCTTCATCAAGAAATAACCGATAACCGGCCTGAAAGAACTCTCCAACATCGATCTCTCTGGCCGATGCGATCTCGTATATCGCTTCCTGCAGTGTGTCACTGTCAGGTTGTTCTGTCTCCACAACCGCAGCCAACTCATCAAGCGCCGCCGATACCGCCGGGTCGAAATCGACCTCCGGTAACGATACAGCCAACCGGTAATTAAACTCATTATCCGTCTGGACGGCCCACGCTCGGGCTTTATCCACCCGTTGGAGCGCAATCTCGATCTTCGATTTGGCCGCATCTGCGGGAAGATGCCCGGATCGGTGTGCCATCTGAATTTGGAGATCTCGATTGTCCGTCATCCCCAGCACAGCGGCAAACGTATAGGGGATGCGAATGGGTTGTGTTTCACTGGGCGTATCAGTGACCACCATTGGATAGACACGTTCGGCGCGCTGCCGGTCGATTTCATTTTCTCCCTCCCCCTCATAGTAAACATCTTCATAGGCGTCAAATTCGTCGACGAGGCGATCAAGCGTTTCAATTGAGAAGTCACGCTGCTTGTTCGGGTTTTTCGTAAAGAAAAACCGTAAGACTTCAACCTCGAGGTACTTCAACACCTCATCGACCGTAACGATATTGCCCGTTGAGGAGGAGAGTGCCTCTCCATCCACCGTAAACCATTCATACACCATCGGGACGGGCGGGTCGAATTCGAATACTTCATGCGCGATGCGTTTTCCCGACGGCCAGGAACCTTCAGCATGGTCCTTGCCAAACGGTTCGAAATCCACACCTAACGTTAGCCATTGTGCAGGCCATTCGAATCGCCACGGCAACTTTCCTTCTCGAAACGTTGCCGTCCCCGTATGGCCACAACCTTCAATAACCCCCTCCCCAGCCTGGACATCTTCACAGATATACTCGACCGTTTCAGCATCGATATCGACGGCCGTTATCGTCTCTGTGAGATTCCCACAGTTGGCACACTTGGCGAAAAACGGGATATATGATCCATCAACCTTCTCTTGAAATTCAGACAGCACAGATCGAGCGCGATCTGGTTGTTGCAACACATGTCGAATCGCCGCGTCAAACTCTCCGGTTGTGTATAGGTCCGTGTTCGAGACGATGTCAATAGGGACATCAACAGCTTCGGCCGCCTGCTTGAGTAGTTCTGTAAAATGGTCGCCGTAGGAGTCACAACATCCAAACGGGTCAGGGACATCCGTATATGGCTTCCCGAGGTTTTGGCCAAGGGCGCCTGCATCAATATCACCGAGGCCCACGATATTCCACTCGAGATCGGCCAGAGCCCGGGGGAGTGTCCGCAGGCGGTCACGATCATCAGTTGTGAATACTTGGCGGACCTCGTATCCTCGGTTGCGGAGTGATTCTGCCACGAAGTAGCCCCGCATGATCTCGTTGAAATGCCCTAAGTGGGGGACCCCCGAAGGGGAGACACCGCCTTTGATTATGATTGGGTCATCGGGGTTACGGTCCTGTATTTCATCTGCAACCGCGTCAGCCCAAAACACACGGTGTGTGCCGGTTCCATTCCTCCCAAGTTCATTCATCAGGGATTACCTCAGTCCCATCGAAATCACCCGCAACAGCGTCCGCGACTCGTCTCGGCTCATTCCCGTCTAGAACGACAGCGCGGAGTCCAGACCGCTCGATGATTTTTGTCGCTAACAGATCAACCGGGGCATTGGAGCCAGCTGTGGTTTCGATCGAGGAAATGACGTCCACGAGTTCACTGGCGGTTAACCGGTCAAACCGGTTTGCGCCGTCGTCGAGTTCTGGGTCAGCTGAGAACACCCCTGGGACGCTTGTTGCATATACGAGAAGGTCGGCTTCCACCATTTCGGCCAGCATTGCGGAGACAGCATCGGTGGTATGGCCGGGGACAGTTCCGCCCATGACAGCGATTTCTCCTCGTCGGAGTGAGGCTCTGGCGGCTTCGTGGTTTTCAGCTGGTTCCGGAGAGGCTGACCGGTCAAGGGCTGTAATGAGGAGTCTGGCATTGAGCCTGGTGACGGCGATGCCCAGGGCGTCAAGATCATATTCTGTGGCCCCGAGGTCACGGGCCGTGTCGATGTATTCCCGTGCAACTTCACCCCCACCGACGACCACGGCTACTTCGTTGTTGTCATCGACCAGTTGATCGATCACTGCCGCGTATGCCTCGACGCGTTCGGCAGCGAGGTCCGGCGTGAGCACACTCCCGCCGATAGAAATGATGATCCTCATTGCCTGCTGGTTGCCGGGTTTCGGTCTTAAGGGTTGTTAAGGACGCCGACACCTACAAGCGTGCGCGGGCAGTCTGATGCAATGAGACGATGTATGCGTTTGCACTCCATGGTGAGGGTGCTGAAGCCGCCCTCCGGCGACTTCTTCCAAAGTTACCGGGTCGTGTGGGGGTCATCCGTGTTGAATCAAACACGGCAGCTGGCGATGGTTGCCCGGATGGCTGTGACACCGAGTATGTTCTTGGAAAGCCCTGGCGAGGGCACGGGACAGGACTTTCCTTGCGGGATGTGCTTGATCGACTTGCGCCCGACCACGAGTATGCGGTCATGCTTGGCGCTTCCGATACGTTCCTCCCGGTGGTGGGAGTGGGGGCTGAGCCAGAGAATGTGATTTTTACGGTCAATGCCGTGGATGCGTTTGATGTGCCAGAGGTCATTGAGGTCGTGGAATCGACTGAGCCGTATGTTACGTTGGAGAGTTTAATCACCGACGTGAAAGAATCGGCATCGGCGGAGTATGCGGGGGCGATTGCGACGTTTACTGGTCGGGTTCGCGCTAAGGAGGGTGACGGGGATGATCGGACTGAGTATTTAGAATTTGAGAAATATGAGGGGATCGCTGATGGTCGGATGCGGACTATTCGACGGGAGTTAGAGGATCGAGATGGGGTTCTTGAGGTGCGTCTACATCATCGAACAGGGGTACTTTCTGCGGGTGAGGATATTGTTTTTGTTGTGGTGTTGGCGGGACATCGGGCGGAGGCGTTTCAGGCGGTGGAGGATGGGATTTCTCGTTTGAAAGCGGAGGTGCCGTTGTTCAAAAAGGAAGTGACGGAAGAGGAGACGTTCTGGGTGCACGAGCGTGAGGGGTAGCGCGCCTGGTCGATATCTGGGGTGATTTAGGGGGTCTGACTCCTCCAACTGGGTTTTTTCGTCTATTGTTTTATTCGAAATAAACAATTATATTTCCGAAGAGATAACAGTGGAATAATAACTAAGAAGTTGGTGTAAAACGTCTAATGAGATATTAAACGATATTAAAATAGACGTTTTCTGTTGCTTCACCCCGAATAAAATCGAAGTTACCCTAAGATTCCACCCTTTATATACCCCTACAGTAGATACGAACAGTCGAGGTGTCAGAGATGAGCACTACCACGGAATCCTCCACAGAAACCACAGATACAAAAGAAACCCGACTCCGCAGCTACCTCCGACAACGCGCCGAAGACGGCGAAATATACATCAAAAGCAAATTCATCGCAGACGATGTCGGCCTCTCTCCGAAAGAAATCGGCGCTCTTATGGTCAAGCTAAAAGACTCCGCGACCGACCTTAACATCGAAAAATGGTCCTATACCTCCGCGACAACCTGGCGTATCACACGAACATGACCTGCACCGCCTGACACCACGTCCGTCGCCCACCCCGCACCGCCACGAAAACAATCCAATCCCGCCACGGGATTTATCCTCACGAACCACTTTCCTCGACGTAATGGATACCCCCGAGGCACCCCCAACCCATGACGGCCCCCCACCGGAATCACTCCTCCCCGCGTTCCGCGTCTCAGATATCGAGACTACTCCCGATGGTCGTCTCATCTACTATGGCCAACCACTCACCGAATACCGCCAACTCGAACAACAACTCTGGCCGCTTTTCCGCGACCACGGCTTCGAAGTCCGTCTAGACGTCGTCGAAGAAACCGAATCCGACCCCTACACCGGGGTGTCCATCCGCAACGAGCGACAGGCACTCATAGCCGAACCACACACCATCGGGCTCAATGGCATTCCGTGGACAAATCTCGCGATGTTCGTCGCAACCGTCCTCACAACCCTGTACGCCGGTAGTATCTGGTTCTACGTCTCGATCGAATCCTCGCTCGATTTGCTGGCCGGCTGGCCGTTCGCTCTCGCTGTCCTCGGTGTCCTCGGGATCCATGAACTCGGTCACTACGTCCTCTCTCGCTATCACGGCGTCCAAGCCAGCCTCCCCTACTTCATCCCGGTCCCCACGTTCATCGGAACGTTCGGAGCCGTCATCAAAATGAAAGGCCGTATTCCCAATCGGAAAGCGCTCTTCGACATCGGCGTCGCCGGACCACTCGCAGGACTTATTGCCGCCATCATCGTTGCTGTCATCGGTCTCCACTTGGACCCTGTGAACGTCCCTGAGTCTGTCCTCAACAGCGAGAACGCCATCGAAATCGACATCGGCTATCCACCACTCCTCGAATTCATCGCCTGGGTCACCGGTCAACAGCTGGAATATGCTGACCCTGCACTCGCGCCGAACCCCGTTGTGTTTGGCGCATGGGTTGGACTGTTTGTCACCTTCCTCAACCTCATTCCTGTCGGCCAACTCGACGGCGGCCACATTGTCCGGGCAATGGCCGGCTCCCGCTCAGAAACGGTCGCCGCATTCGTTCCAGCAATACTGTTTGCTCTCGCAGGTTATCTCTATATCTTCACCGATGCACAAGCGAATGCGCCCTTCCTGTGGATGTTTTGGGGGCTTGTCGCCCTCGGGCTCGCATATGTCGGTCCGACAACGCCAGTGTTCGATGACCCCTTAGACCGCACGCGGATCGTCCTTGGTGTCACCACTTTCATCCTCGGCCTGCTCTGTTTTACACCCGTGCCAATCGAAGTGCTTAGTGCGTAAATCCACGGTCTTCGAGCGGTTCACCATCGATTGTAATTCCACTCTCGGTGACCTGCCCTATCCGCGCGACCGGTACCGGCGCTCTGTCTTGGACACTGGCCAGCTCACTTTCCGGGATGGTCACGACGAGTTCGAAATCTTCACCGTAATGGACTGTCAGGTCACGTCGTTCGGCCTCGTCGCTGGCAACTTCATCGACGGTTGGATCAACTGGGAGTGCGTGTGATTCGACTGCACATCCACAGTTACTCGCTGCTGCAAGGATATGGAGCGACCGGGCCAGACCGTCGCTTGAGTCAAGCATGGCTGTGGCTGTGGAAGCGAGCACTTGCCCGGTTTTCACGCGTGGTGTAAAGCGGAAGAGGTCATTGGCGCGCTCGGTGTCGCCTGCTTCAAACAATCGTACTGCTGCGGCACTTCGACCCAACGTTCCTGTGACACACACCGCGTCCCCTGGTGATGCACCTGTCCGATACACCGGCTTTTCACTGTATCCTATGGCAGTGGTGGCGATTGTCAACTCGCTGTGGCGATCCAAATCCCCGCCAACATACTCTGCTTCGACCACTTCACTGACGTCCTGACAGCCTTGGATGAATGCGTCGAGGTCTGCCTGCTGGAAGGTCGGGCTGCCGTAGACGGCGACGGTCGCTCGTGCGGTTGCACCCATCGCGGCAATATCAGACAGCGATGCGGCGACTGACCGCCACCCCGCCGTATACCGGGTTGTCCCGGGCGGGAAATCCATCGAGTCATGGAGCATATCGGTCGTTATCACCACGTCATCGACAACTGCACAGTCGTCGCCTGCAGCGTCGATATGCGTGGTAACAAGATTGAGTGCCGCCCGTTCGTCCATAGCTAGTCCATAGGAGCCGGCTGCATATGCTCATCGGTGTGTTCAAGCCGCCGCCATGAGTCCTGACGGTATGGCCGTCAACGTCCGGGCGACCGTCATCGGCTTTCTCGGTGCATTTGTCGTGTTAGTTGCTCTCACGTGGGTGGTTGG
>CAZSSY010000052.1:0-22668 GCA_964609565.1 uncultured Natronomonas sp. | reverse complement strand
AGATCCGATGTCATCACACATCCGCTCCGATAACCGTGGCAACACTCTCTGCGGAGGCATTCGGATGACCTGCCTCCCGTTGTGGAACTACCATCAATCTCTGTTACTGGGAGGACTACCATAAGCGACGCTCCACCCGTAAGGACTACCCTCACTCCCGTCTGGCGGTGGTTGCTGCCTCTTTCTCCGACACTCCATCATCCCCTGTCTTTCTTGCTAGACCACGACATCTGGGCCACCGGGCTATATGGTCAGCATATCTCCCTCACTTCTTGAACCCTTTGACGTCTTTAACCCGTTAACCCATTGCCATTTTAACAACGCATATTATTGGGCAACGTCTCTCGGTGTTGCCTCACTCACGCCGTCATCACACCAGAGCGATTTGTATGAATCACTGCGGGAAGCCAGCTATACAGAAACACAACACTGATACTCACCCCAATCGCTCACACCACAGCCATCCGTGTTGTGTTGCGGCATCACTGGATTCGCCCCACGTTGAAGGCAGCTCAGCCAAGATCTTGTAGTACGTTTTGGGACTCGGGGACCGGACTATTACCGGGATGCCGGATTCGGTGCCTCTGAGATGACGGGAAAAAAGGCAATATTCTCCGATAGAGGTGAGACGCCGGGTTCCCGTAGACCGGGCTGAATCTGGAAACGGCACCACATAACCCGTCCATTGACGTGCAGGCTTTCATCGGAAACCTACCTGCTAAATCCACGCGTGACAAATCACGAGCATATGGATCCTCGTGTTCACGATCACGCGTCCTTATTAATAGAGTGGAGTGCCTGTATCACTCCAGGCGATGCCGTCGTGGTAGACGTCGCTGAGGACGCCCACGACCTCGGCGTTGCTGTAGCCGCAAAACTTGGAGAGGTCGGTGCGACCGTTACCCCATTGTATGGATCTGATGAACTCACGCGTGCATATCTCAAAAACCACGACGGTGATTTTGAACCCGGTCCCCCCGAATTAGCCTTACTCCAACACGCCGATACTTATCTCCGCCTGGACGGGGGGCGGAACACGATGGCAACAGCTGACGTATCACCCGATATCCGTCAGGCATACACCCGAACGCGGAGCGATATTCGCGAGGCCCGCATGGCCACCGATTGGGTCTCAACCGTTCATCCCACACGGAGTCTCGCCCAACAAGCCGGGATGGCCTACGAAGAGTACCAAGACTTCGCCTACAATGCGATCCTTCGAGACTGGGAAGCACTTGCCGAACAGATGGCAAACGTAAAAACTATTCTTGACGACGGTACCGAGGTCCATATTACCAAGGAGCGAGAGAACCAACCAACCACGGACATCACCATGTCGATCGAAGGGCGGACAGCGGTGAATTCTGCAGCGTCAGTCGCATACAATTCCCATAATCTCCCATCCGGTGAAGTCTTCACTGCCCCGTATGACCCGGAGGGCGAGATATTCTTTGATGTCCCGATGACGATTAACGGTCGTCGCGTCCGCGATGTTCACCTCGTCTTTCGTGACGGGTCGGTGGTTGAGTACTCAGCAAGCACCGGGAGTCATGCACTTGGATCGATTCTCGATACTGATCCAGGCGCTCGACGTCTCGGAGAACTCGGCATAGGAATGAATCGTGGTATCGACCGATTCACCGACAATATCCTGTTTGATGAGAAAATGGGTGACACCGTCCATCTTGCCGTCGGTCGGGCATACGACGCTAACCTTCCTGCTGGTGAGACGGGGAACCACTCTGCCGTGCACGTCGACTTTATAAGCGACATGTCGAGAGACTCCTGTATCGAAGTCGATGGATCCATTCTCCAACGGAACGGGACATTCGTCTTCGAAGACGGCTCCAGATAAATCGACCCGTCCATCCCCGTCACTACAACAATGAATCCGCCCAGCGCTGCCCACACGGTGAGAACAAGTCATCCTCATCACGCTGATAGCACGGCCCAGTATCGCTCCAACCCGGCAGTTCTATCAATGCAGGATTCCGGGAAGCGCCCAGTAAGCCTGCTTTATTTGACCGAAGGTTTATAATTCGAGCCAACGACGCGAGGTATGTACGAGAGTCATTAGCATGCTATCCTTTCTCTTAGACGATGAGAATTTTCCGTTCCCCAGTGCAACAGACACCCATCAGAAAACAAGTCGGACGTTGTTTGAAGCCATCTCCACCGGAGCCGCTCTCCACCGGGAAAGCATGACGGCAGCTCAAGCAGTATCTCACCTCTCCCTGAATGCGGTCGAACGCACCACTGGCACCGATGTCTCCGACGCTCACGAGACACTCGATGACCAATTTGACACAATGGTCGCGGCCTCAGACGACGCCGAAGATCGCGTCCTCGATACGTTCCTTTCAACGAGTCAACTAAGCGCTGAGTATGCGGAATTCCTCGACCGGTCAGCAAAACGCATCTGTCTCACGGACGATACTTCCTCGGAATAACCTCGGTGTCAGTCCTCACCGCCACCACTGGCTCCGTCTCACTTCATCGGTTGTGTTCTGTTGCAATGGCTCGGGATAATCAGCCTCCTGTTGGTGTCCAAAACTCGCTCCCAGCCATCGCCCAACATGCCAGGCAACGACATCCGACTCCACATCAACGAGCAGAACGTCTAGGTGGGTATACTCGTCGTATGCGCCATCTCCATCCCGATCGGCCCCATCAATCGTCCCGCAGGATCCGGACGTCGATCGACACTCATCTTCGGCGACAGCCTCAATCACAATGTCGGCGGTCTCTCGGCGACTCGTTCGATAGAATGCCACCTCTTCAGGCACCGCACCCGCAGCGCCTTCCATATAATAGTGGAGTACAGCCTCAATTTGCCGGTCGTAGGCGTCTTTCTGGTCAGCAGGAACGCCTGAAACATCGGTGTAGACGGTGAAATCGTGTTCACTCCACGTGAACGCCCGTTCAGTGGCATTCGGTTGTGATAGCGTGGTCAGCTCCGTCTTTGCAGCCATCACATCCTCCGGGCCCTCCCCGTGGTCAAGCCCCAATGTGTGCCCGAGTTCATGTTTCAGAACCCAGGCGGTTGATTCTCTTGAAAGACCTGTCCGGACTTCCACAGATGCAGGCCGGTCGATATCACTCTCGTCCGTGAGGATCGGGGCACACCCGGCGGTGTTGGAAACGCCGCCGCATTCTCGTACCGTGTCGACAAACTCAACATGGATGTCTCCACGAGTCCCATCATCGGCACGCCGAAATCCAATATCGAATCCAACGTACTCGTCGCTGTGTTGCGTCCAATAGACCAAGGCATCGTGAATAACCGGTTCGTAATCCCGGGTATCATTCGGCGGTGATTCGAAACTCACGGTAAGGACATCTTTCTGCCAGTGATTATCCGGATCACCATCCCACCCCTGTCCAATCGCCACTGGCTCTACAGCCCCGAGACAGCCAGTCAAGGTGACTGTAAGCACAACCACGACAGCAAGCCCCCGGCCATCCATTACTGCCTTCTCGGTGCATCATTAAAAACGTCCTTCGGCAATTTCAATGAATGAGACACCACGTCAGTTTCCAGTACGTTTCCCTTATCACTGGGTTACAGCGACGGCCATCACGGAACCAAGACAACTGGTGGATATCGCGTCAGGAATAGCGGTTGCTCGTGATGGTAGATGGCTGAGGAGAGTAAGCCCCCTTCTGTTATCACCCGGCATTCGGCTAAGCACCCGTCACGTCTCCGGGCTACCTAATGTGACGGGCTTGCACCGGTGAGGTTTCGCCGTTCCATCCATTCTCCCGCGTCGATGTTCGGCGGGTTAACTGCCTTCCCTTACGGGTCGGGTCGCACGCCTCATCACTCGGCGGGAGTGGTCTCGTTTCTGTTCCAGAGCCAGCGGTCTCCCGCTCCGGACTTGCGCCCGGTCACCAGCCCTACGGTGGGGGGACTTTCCTCATAGGCACACCAACGGTATGCCCACGGGAACCGGGCTTCCTCTGCCATTATTGTCTCAGGAGACGGCCGCGGTTAAGCCGTTCGGTCCACCCAAAGCTCTCTCATTGTGGGGTTTTCTCATTCCAGATCATCCTAAAGTGATCCCAGCTCCATATTGGATTTCTACATAGACCGGTGGATTCCGTCGATACCGCCGGGGCTGCCTGCCCAGGCGATTTACGTTGTTTGTTCCCGGAATCCAACTCTGTCCGCATCTGCCCGCGCCCGTTGTCTTGCCTCATCAAGATCGAAGTCGGCCACAATTTCACCGTCGCGAATCAACGGTTCAAACAGCGCCTCTCCCTCAACCGGGCCTGCCTGGTCCGCTAACGCGATATGATGACCACCATCAGCGGTGCGATACACCGCCTTTTTTCCAGACAGTTTCCCTTTTTTTGCTATTGGTGTTCCATCGACTTCCACAATATCCAATGCAAAGTCCACTGGATCAGCGTTCGAGACCACGCTCCCGACTCCGAAGCCGTCGGCAACATCACGGAGGCTCCGGATCATTTCTGGAGTAATCCCGCCACTGACGAAAATCTCGACATCCCCGTGGCCTTCGGCGTCAAGTTTCCACCTGGCTTCCCGGATGATATGGCGGAAGTCACCCCGCCGGGACCTGGTTGTATCCAGCCGGACACTGTCAAATCCGAGCTCCGCAGCCCGGACGGATTCATCCGTTTCGTCAGCAAATGTATCACACAGAGCCACACGGGGGACATCTGCTGGGACAGCATCGTCAAACGCCTGCCATGCCGCCTCTTGCTCCCCCGGCCCGTACACTAACATCAAGGCATGCGGCATCGTCCCGGAGGGGGATCGATCGAGCAGGTCGCCTGCACTGACGTGCGAAAATCCATCGAATCCCCCAAGTAACGCGCTTCGATCCACAATGCCAGCAATCGAGGGGTGGACATGCCGCGCCCCGAAACTCAACAATCGTGTCTCGGGCGCGGCTTGACGGGCTGCAAGTGCGGCGGTCGCCATCCCAGTCGGGTGGGAGAGCAATCCGAGAAGGGATGTCTCTAACCGACAGAATTCGAGATACGGGCCTTCAATACGCATCACCGGCCCCCCATCAAACAATGTCCCTTCCGGCAATGAATCTACATCGATATCATGGCCCTCGAGGAGAGAAGCTGCGTCTTTCACCCCGGCCAGCAGATCGAACTCACCTGTCGGAAATTGATCTGCTGCGACCTCTGCGACCACCTCTGGATTCCGCCCCACATGCTCTAAGACATTCTCCGTTCTGAGAAAGTAGGCGTCCGTTGCCCGCCCACTTTCGATAGCAGACTCCGGAACGATGTCGAACATAGTTGCTTATCTCATGGTTCCGCGAAAAATCCCTATGGTCTGTGCTTTGTCCACCCCCGAGATAATGCCTCAGTTCACGTTAGACTGCTGTATCGACAGTGCCATAGACCTCGCTTAGTGCATCCCGCTGGGGTGCTTTGACAACCGTCACGGTGTTGTCATCCCGATGGACCCAGAGCGCCCCCGTGAATGCACTCTCCTCACCGATGGTCCACCACGTCGCATCGTCGTTGACGTGATTGACCTGCCCACCCCAGTATTGAATGACTCGTTCATAACCCGTTCTGAACGCTGTTGCATTTTCTGCATCGTTAAATTGCACCGTCCACACAACCCCGATCTGTTCATCGTCGGTAGTATACACATCGAGCCGATCTGCAGCCCACCCCATCGTGTATGGAACATCGTACGTGTAAGGGCGCTGCCGTTCCAGGTCACCATTCTGGTCAATATTCTGGAAATCGCCCTGCGTTATGACGCCTCGTTCGGGATCTTCGAATGCCGTGTACGCGAAGATCGATGCGAGACCGGCTTGGCCGACTGTGGCATGATCTAGCTGGGCTGTCTGCACACGGTCCCATTCTGGCTCGCTCCGGTCAGTGACCGCGAGCGATCCATACTGCTCGGACCCATATGTCTCCGGATTGATAACCGCAGCACTCGCCACCGGAACCTCCTCGTACATCGCGTTAATCGCCGACCACCCCTCTCGTTCTCGGTGATAGTCGATGAACGATGGCCCCTCCGCATACGGGAAGAATTCTACGAAATACAATCCCCGGTGGAACGACGCACTGGGGGACAACTGCACCGGTCCTTGTCTTCTATCGATACAGGCCCATTCACCGGAGACACACCGCTGCTGGTATGCTCGTTCGACAACGCCAGCATCGCCTTCGATGAGTCCATCCCGAGCATTTGACTCATCAAGCGTTCCACCGTCAAGCGATGAAAGATTGAAATGTTGGTCCTGTAATGCATGAACCAGTTCATGGCCAAGCGTGAGTTCGTTCTGTAACGTCGGAGGACTGCTCTCGCTGACAATGGTGATTTGGCCAGGCTCAGGCTCATAGAAACCAAGGACAACACTCCCAAAATTCTCCTCTCGAACCTCACCAACATCACGGTCGTTCCCGACGACAAAAAGTAACTCGTGTTGGGCATTATCGAGTACGCTGCGTTCCTCGCCGTGTTGTTGAGCTTCCAGGAGGTCATATTCGTCCCGAAACTCTTCGCGGTCGATTATCTCAATCTCAACCGGGTCTTGAAACGGCAATCCACGGAGCCATTGGACGCGGGCCATCGAGCGAGCGAGCACTGCTTCTTGCTCGGGTTCTGTCAGTCCCGTTGCCGGGTTGATATCGAGGGTATCATTGTACCAATAGCCACCATACTCCCCGAGCTCCGCATCGCCTGCTGGCTCAACAGACTCTGTTGGCTCGCCCGCCGGCTGGTAACCCACACTACACCCAGCAAGCGAGACAAGCACAACGAAACCGACAGCAACCCACACACGTCCTATCATCTAGCTGTATGCACGGTGAGGCCCAGCAAAAAGCACAGCGATTGACACTTCAGCCAAAAGATCGACCACCGCTCACTCACCGAACGGTGGGCATCGGGCAGAGGTTCCGCAAATGAGTCCGCTGCCGAAGGGCCTTCTACCCTTGGTTTACGTCTCACCACCACCCCGACCACTCCCGATACGTTTCTCCACCAATCAATCCTCTTGGAGTTTTCACCCAGTCCGTGCTCCGCGACCAAAGTATCCGATGCACTGGAGCTCGACGATCGGCTGGTGGCCATCACGTCGTAAATAGCCGATACGCGCCCATCCCCACCGCGACACGTTTCTCGCCCGCAGACGGGGTGATGCTCACGACCTCGATATAGGAGACACCGACCGTCTTTCCCGCCCGGATGACCTCCGCAGTCGCCGTCAAATCACTCGTCGCAGGCCGAAGATAATTCACATTGAGATTGATTGTGGCGAGGTCATCATTCACCGGATCAGGGAGATAGGGCCGCAACGCGATACCACCGCATACATCAATAAGGGTTGATGCGACTCCACCCTGGACGGTAGGTGGATCGGTCGGATTCGTTAATTTCTGGTCAAACGGTATCGTTGCAACCATCCGACCAGCTTCGAATTCTTCGACAGTGAAGGATAACCACGACAGGAATTCATGTTGATTCTCAAGGTATTCCTGGAGGATCTCAACCGCCTCTGGTGGCACATCCGTGGGATCAACATCGGTCATACCCGTGGCTGCCGTGGCAGGTTGCTTGTAGCCTCCGGTTCGGCCACCCCATGGGCTCAAGGCATCCCGGCCCGTGACAGTAACCTGTGGATCGGGTGAGCGAACCGTTCAACGCACGGGCACTGGCGGCGGGATTGGAGACTTTCGGCGGGACAGCATCTGAACGTCGAGCGGTGGCTCGACACGCCCGAGATCTCGCCGATAGCGGCCGGTATCAGCAAGATACTGGCAATGAACTCTCCCCGGAACATATCGTGGTGCAGTTGGCCGATGCCCCAGAAGGATCGCCGGCAGACCGGTGGAATTGGTGGATTGGTGCGTTAGAGTTCGCATACACCGGCTATACTGAGTTCCAAGTCCGTCGGTGGGATAAATAGACGCGGAACTTGTCACCCGGGAGCTTTTCCGTTCGGAGTACCAGGTCGCTCTTGTATGGGTTTCGGTAGCTACGACGAATCTGAACAGCGTGACCAGAACGTCGACACCGGCGACGAAGAAGCGGTTACCGTGGATACGAAAGACCACCAGGGGAGCGTAGAGTTTGAGTTCGACGAAAGCGGAGATTCTCTCATTGCACGTCTTCAAGAAATGAAAGACAATCCTGGAGACGAATGAGAACTCCCTACATTACCTAACCACGACGCCGGCATGGTCCACTCACCACCTGGGTAAGACAGGTATTTCTCACGGCTGTTCCCCTCCACGACTGGTTCCAGCCCCCTGGCAATTCATGGGTGCACATCGGATTGTCGTGACTTCCTGATAATCGTTGAGGCAGATCGGGAATTACTGCCGGGTGTCGTGATCGGTCCTACAGCGGATCACCCCTGTGGATTCGACGTGTGGTGGACAAGGCCTCGCCTGGGAGAGTGTCGTTTAAGCAGCTCCAGCTCCCACTACCATCGATGGCTGACCGACTCCTCCACGCAGAGGCGACTCTGTTGGTTGACCTTGATGGAGTCGTCGCTGACCAGCTCCCGCGACTCTGCACGTATCTTGAGGAGGAGTACGACCACTGTGTCCCGCCGACTGCAATCGATCAGTGGACATACGAGATACCTGGCGTTGACGGACATATCGGGACCGTCATTTCCGAGCTTATGACCGATCGGCCAGAATGGTATTTCGGTGGGATGGATCCGACGCCCGGTGTGCAAGATGCGCTTGCTGCATTACAATCAGAATATCGGGTTGAAATTGCGACACACCGCCTCCCCGGCACCCACCACGTGTCCAAACAGTGGTTGGAAGACCACAATATCCCGTACGACGAATTTCATGATGAAGTCCCCTCGAACAAAGGAGAGGTGCGTGGCGATGCCCTTATCGATGATTATCATGGAAATGTCGCTGATGCCATTGCTGCTGAGATGACCGGGATTCTCATGCAGCAGCCCTATAGTGACCCGACCGCGTGTACAGATGCATACCTCGTTGAGTCGTGGGACGATGTAACAGGCCTTCTTTTGTGAATACCGCCCGAGTCACCAACGATGGCGTAAATATTCCAATTATTGCTCTCGGTTCGCAGCTGGTGGGATATTTTGACAGCAGGAATCACCTGGCTACAGACTGGGCATGCCGGAGGAGACGGCGGTGATCGTTTCCCTGTTGGGATGGCGGTTGCCGGTGGGCGGTGGGTCGATAGGAAGCCAACTGCTAGTCGAACACTAAGACAGTCGCGTTCGTGGTGTTGATGACATTCACCTCTTCTCCGCTCTCGGCGCGTTGTTCTTCAATGATTTCAAACATCTCTGGTTCGACTATTTGTGTTTCGCCGTTGACTTCGACTTCCACGTGTCCGTGGGTATCAAGTGACGCTTGCAATTCGTCTGGATTCGTGTTCTCAAGGGCCGACACGACACTCCCCGCCTGGTCACGGAAAGCCGGCCCGAGTTCGCTATGATCGATGGCAACATCGACTGGGACGAGTTCAATACTCGGGGTTCCATCCTCGATATAGACGGGACCGTTGACTGTGTCGGCCAAGTCATAGGTGTCGAGTGGCTGGCTTTCCTCAAGGTAGACTTCAATCCGGTCCAATTCCGCGTTTAACGGTTTTCCTTCGTCTGATTTCCACCCGCGGATTGCGGCGGCTATTTCGGCGATGATTTCGCCCCGGATTTCAGCGCCGGTGTCATCCACTGGGACATTAGGCCATTCGGCCGCATGGATACTGCCGGATGTGGGGAGGTGATGCCAGGCTTCCTCGGTGATGAAGGGCGAAAACGGCGAAAGCATGCGTAGCCCGGCTGACAGTGCTGTATAGAGCGCGTGTTCTGCAGCTTTCCGCTCGCCAGGACGGCCTTCGTAAAGTCGGCCCTTAATGAGTTCGAGATAGTCATCTGCGAGGTCATGCCAGATAAAGTCGCGAAGTTCCCGGAGGGCGCTATCGAACCGGTATTCATCCATTTCGGCTGCGACACTGTCAGCAACTCGACCACATTTTGAAAGGATCCAACGGTCTGCATCACGGTAGGCCGGTTCAGATATTTCAGGAGTATCTGCATCCACGTGGCCTGCTGTGAATTTCGTGATATTCCAGAGCTTCGTTTGAAATCGGCTTGCAGCGGTCACCTCTTTCCATTGGAATTGAATATCGGTGCCTGGTTGTCCACCGAGAGCCATGGCTTGTCGGAACGCGTCGGCACCGTACTCCTCGACAACTTCCTCCGGTTGGACAAAATTCCCGCGAGATTTAGACATTTTATTCCCATCCTCGCCGAACACCATTCCGTTGATGAGTGCATGCTCCCATGGATGTGTGTCAGTGAGTGCAGCCGTCCGGAGAACCGTGTAGAACGCCCATGTCCGTATGATATCATGGCCCTGTTCACGGAGCTGTACCGGTTCAAACGAGTCTGTCGGCCAACCGGCAACGAACAAGGGTGAAATTGAGGAGTCCATCCACGTATCCATCACATCCGTCTCACCCGTCCAGTCTGCATTCCCACAGTCCGGACACGCGCCGGTCTGTGGCGTGTCACTCGTTGGGTCGACGGGCACATTCTCGACATCCGCAATTTCGATGTGGCCGCACGATTCGCATTCCCATGCCGGAATTGGAGTCGCAAACACGCGTTGTCGAGATATCACCCAATCCCAATCCATCCCTTCTGTCCACTCCTCGAGGCGAGTGATCATGTGCGTAGGGAACCAGTCGACAGCCCGTGCCGTCTCCAAGATTTCGTCTTGATCGACCGTCACAAACCACTGTTCTTTCGAGAGAATCTCAATCGACGTGTCACACCGCCAACACTGTCCGACGGATTGCTCGGTTGGCTCCGACCGTTGTAAATTCCCCTTTTCGGCCAGAGTATCTGCGATTGCGGTCTTCGCGTCATCAATCGCGAGTCCTTCGAATTCGCCGGCGGTCTCATTGAGTCGTCCGTCCTCCGTGAACACCGATCGAAGATCGAGGTCGTGTTCGATCCACCAGTCTACGTCTTGTTTATCCCCGAAGGTACAGATCATGACGGCGCCAGTTCCAAACGTTGAATCGACCGCTTCATCCCCAATCAGCGTGACCTCCTGCCCGAACAAGGGGACTGTAAAGGTGTCACCGATTCGGTCGCGATACCGATCATCATCTGGGTCGACGGCCATTGCGACACACGCTGCAAGGAGTTCTGGTCGAGTGGTCGCAATCTCAATGTCATCATTCCCCGCCCCTCCAAATGTGATATAGTAGAGTGTCCCATCTCTGTCGGCGGTTTCGACTTCTGCATCAGCGATTGCGGTCTCGCATCGTGGACACCAGTTCACCGGATGTTCGTCTTGATACACGTACCCATCCGTTGCCATCTGGATGAACGACCGTTGGGTCTCTTGCCAATACGATGGATCCATCGTTTGGTATTCGTGCGTCCAATCCTGCGAGAACCCGAGTGTATGCATCGTCTCTTTCATCTCTCCGATTTGAGATTCAGTGTATTCGATACACCACTCGCGGAACTGCTCACGTGAGACCTCGGTCCGATGGATATCTCGATTTTCCTCGACTTTCACTTCAGTCGGGAGCCCATGGCAATCCCAGCCTTGGGGGAATAAGACATCGTCTCCCTGTAATCGATGATACCGGGCTGCGAAGTCCATATAACACCAGCCAAGTGCATTCCCGATATGGAGATTCCCTGTGGGATACGGAGGCGGTGTATCAATCACGTAATCCGGTCGGTCCGGATTATCCTCATACTGGTAGACATCGGACGCTAACCAGTCTTTTCGCCACTTCGGTTCAATTTCATCCGCGTCGTAGTCGTCTGGCACATCGCTCATGATTGGGATGTCACGGAGACCAGTCGGTACCCATCGAACATTGACGCGCGGTAGAAAGCGCGTTCACAGCCCACGTACTACCGACTGGGCAACGCTCATGTCCTGTTGGTGGGTCCTTCCCGGTAAAAAGGTTCGCTTACCATCCCCACCGCAATATGGTGGACCTCCCCCGGTTAGCGGATTCCCGGACATAGATGCGAGGTCATTTCTCCAGTGGCTGATCCGCAGGTAGGCGAGAGGAACCACAACCCTCACCTGACGGGCCGTCGAGTGGAGTGTATGCACATAGGCGTGATCGGGCTTGGCCAGATGGGTCGGATTGTCGGCGACCGGCTGTTGGATGCTGGTCACGATGTCGTCGGGTTTGACGTCGATCAAGAAGCGGTCGCTGACACGGCCGAGAGAGGTGTCATGCCCGCCGAATCGATCGGTGATTTAGTAGGACAGCTTTCGGAGCCACTCCACATTTGGATGATGGTCCCGGCTGGCGATCCTGTGGATGAAACCCTTGGGAATCTGGAGCCGCATCTTACCGAGGACGATATTGTTGTTGATGCGGGGAATTCACATTTTGAGCGGTCGATTGCTCGGGGTGACAAGGTGGATGCGGCTTACCTTGATTGTGGGACTTCTGGCGGACCCGCGGCCGCCGATCGAGGGTTTTCATTGATGGTTGGGGGGCCTGAATGGGCGTATGCGGAGTTGCGACCCGTGTTTGACGCCGTGGCGACGGGACCCGATGGACACGATCGGATGGGGCCTGCGGGCTCCGGGCATTATGTGAAGATGGTGCATAATGGTGTGGAATATGCACTCATGCAGGCCTATGGAGAGGGGTTCGAACTTCTTTCGAACGGTCGGTATGACCTTGAGTTGGAAACGATCGCTCGGACGTGGAATAATGGTGCTGTGATCCGCTCGTGGTTGTTGGAGTTGTGTGAGGAGGCGTTTGCAGTTGAAGGAAATGATCTGGGTGATGTTGCTGACTTCGTTGCAGGGGGGTCAACGGGGTCGTGGACGGTTCAGGAGGCGATAGAGCAGGAAGTAAATGTCCCGCTTATATATGCGGCGCTTGGTGAACGGTTTGATTCACGGGTCTCGACTGACGGGAAGTTGTCTCGACGGCTGGCTAACCGCCTTCGGTATGGATTTGGGCGTCATTCTGTTCACCGACGAGAATCGTGACTATCGCTCGGCTTTGACGTTGATATTGCGCGATGATGTGGGTATCAGTCTGTGTTGGGGACCGACCCGCAGGTGTGATTGACGAGACGGTGATCAGCGTATGGTTGTGGCGCGGTATCCGGCTGTTGCCGACGATATTTCGTCGACTTCATTCTTGTCAGGCCGCCGGACAAGCAAAACTTGCCGTAACTCGTAGTTATAGAAGAATGGGGTTATATGCACACTATACATGACGCATGTGGAGCGCCAGTGGGGTTTCGGGACACGCTGTCTCCATGTCGGCCAAGACCCAGATCCAGCCACCGACGCCGCCGCCCCCCCGATCTACCAAACAACTTCCTACGAATTCCCTGATGCCGATATCGCAGCCGCTCGATACGCCCTCGAAGACGAAGGTAACATCTACTCACGCGTCACCAACCCAACCGTCAGAGTTCTCGAAGACCGCCTCGCATCACTCGAAGGCGGCGTCGATGCACTCGCGACGGCCTCCGGGATGGCAGCATTCGACGCGGCAACACTCATCCTCGCCAGCAATGGAGACAACATCGTCTCCGCATCGTCAATCTACGGCGGCACCCACGCCTACCTCACCCACACCGCCACCCGCCGCGGCATCGAAGCACGATTTGTCGACACTCTTGACCCGGACGCCTACGACGAGGCAATCGATGCAGACACCGCGTTCGTCCACTGTGAGACTATCGGAAACCCCTCCCTTGTGACACCTCCCTTGGAAGCCATCGCCACCATCGCCCACGACCATGGCGTCCCGCTTCTCGTCGACAATACATTCGCAACCCCTGCGCTCTGTAAGCCCCTAGAGCACGGGGCCGACATTGTCTGGGAATCAACAACAAAATGGATACACGGATCCGGGACAACCCTCGGCGGCGTCCTCGTCACCGACGGGTCATTCCCCTTTAGCGACCACCCCGAGAAATATCCCGAGATCGGCGGGCCAAACCCGGCATTCGATGGCGTGAACTTCACCGACCGGTTCGGTGATCGAGCCTTCATCGTCGCCGCTCGCCAACGAGCCACCCGAAGCCTCGGCGACCAACAATCACCATTCGATGCCTGGCTTACACTCCAAGGCGTCGAAACACTACATCTCCGCATGGAACGCCACTGCCAGAACGCCCAAGCTGTCGCAGAATACCTCACCGACCATCCCACCGTCTCCTGGGTTACCTATCCAGGACTTCCAACCCATGAAACCCATGACACCGCTTCAGAGTACCTCACCTCCGGCTATGGCGGTATGATCGCATTCGGGCCAACCGGCGGCTATGAAGCCGCGAAAACCGCCTGTGAAAATACCGAACTTGCGACATTCTTAGCCAACATCGGGGACGCTCGCACACTCATCATCCACCCAGCCTCCACCACCCACGCTCAAATGACACCGGAAGAACAGCGCGCCAGCGGTGTTACCCCAGACCTCCTCCGCCTCTCCGTTGGTATTGAGAACATCGATGATATCATCACCGACCTAGATGAGGTACTATGAGTAGCGAACAAGCCGTTGTCTCCCTTGGCGAGTTCACCTTCGAATGCGGTGAATCAATCCCCGACCTCACTATCGCCTACGAAACCTACGGTGAATTCACTGGCGATAACGCTGTCTTAATCTGCCATGCACTCACCGGGAGTGCCCACGTAGCGGGGAACCGCCGCCGCGCAGAAACAGCCGGCCAAGCCCACGCGTGGTGGGATGATATCGTCGGACCAGGCAAAGCAATTGACACGACTGAATACCACGTCATCTGCGCCAACGTTCCCGGATCCTGTTATGGTAGTTCCGGGCCTGCATCAATCAGCCCTGAAACGGGCGCGCAGTGGGGAACGGATTTCCCAGCCGTAACCGTCGCCGATTGGACGGCCGCACAACGCCGCCTCCTCGACGAACTCGGCATCCCCCACCTGCATGCTGTCGTCGGCGGCAGTGTCGGTGGAATGAACGTCCTTGAGTGGGCAAAACGTCACCCCGACCACGTCGACCGCGTCATTCCAATCGCCGCAGCGGCCAGACTTGACCCCCAATGCCTCGCCTTAGATGCGATCGCCCGGCGGGCCATCACCACCGATCCAAACTGGAACGACGGCGACTACTACGACGATGACCCGCCAACGGCGGGATTGGCCCTTGCTCGACAAATCGGGCACGTCATGTATCTCTCAAAATCATCCATGGAGAAAAAATTCGGTCGGCGGGCAGCCGGCATGGACGTGGGCCGAGACACCTTCCCGGCTGACCCAGCGGCCGGCTTCTTCCCCTACCGAGAAGTCGAATCATACCTGGACTATCAGGGCGAACAGTTCGCCGAACGGTTCGACGCCAACGCCTATCTCTATCTCACACGCGCCATGGATAACTACGACCTTGCAGCGGGCTATGAATCCGATGCCGACGCTCTCGCTGCCTTCGACGGGGAAGCACTGCTCGTTTCATTCACCGGTGACTGGCATTTCACCATTGAACAATTAGAACAACTCGCAACCGCGTTCCGGAGTAGTGACGCCGACACAGCCCACCACGTCATCGATTCCGACCACGGCCACGACGCTTTCCTTGTTGAGCCAGACCGGCTTGGCCCCCCATTAGCCGACTTCCTCGCCAACGGCGTCGACGGCCAAGCCGTCACCGATACGAACGCATCGACAAATCTCGGCGACGAATTCGCCCCCGTCCACACGAGCCTCTTCTCCGATTAACCCCCCGAGATCCACCGCCTCTGCAATGAATGCCGGTTAAAGTAAATCGTACTCCCGGAAGACAGCACGAAGGTCATCCATCGACGTTGCCACCGTGTCACAATGTGGTTCTACAGCCGGTTTCGGTTGATATCCAATTGCGAGTCCAGCAACCTCAAGCATCGGGAGGTCATTCGCGCCGTCACCCACGGCTACAGTGTCACTCAACGCCACACCAACCTCGGTGGCAAGCTCTTTCAACGCCTTATCTTTCGTCCCCTCCACCAGCGCCCCATTAACATCCCCTGTCAGCCGACCGTTCCGGAGCGACAGCTGGTTGGCAACGATCGTATCAACCGTCACGTCCGCTGCTCCTAACGCCCGCGACACTCCTCTCTCGAAGCCGCCGGTCAGGATCGCAATATGATGGCCTGCGGTATTGAGCGCCTCCAGGACGTCAGCAGCGCCCGAACGAAGTTCAACCCGATTCAATGCCGCATCAACCTGTTGTTCCTCGAGCCCTGCGAGCATCTCGATTCGGGCATAGAGACTCTCCGAATACGAAATCTCATCATTCATTGCTCTCGTTGTGATTTCATCGATCTCGTCAGCAACATCGGCTTCTTCCCCGAGTAACACCGTCATCTCGGAGTCCGAAAGCGTCCCGTCGAAATCAAATGCAATCAGCATAATCGCTACACCGATGGCTGGGGTCACAAATCGTCCGGTTGACAGCCATCGTATAGAGACACCTACCCCTCGTGGCGATCGCGGACAATCCGATTGACACCTGTCGGTCCAGGTGGAGTATTCACTCGTGGTCACGTCGTGGGGTCGGCGGCAGTCCATTGAGTCCACAGGACAAGAAGACTCGGTAACACAACGACACTGCCAATGAACGCGTACACTATCGTGATTGCTGTAATAATCCCGAACTGTTGGAGTGGCACCAAAAGGGCAATTCCAAGGATAGCGATTCCGCCCGCAGTGGATGCGGTCGATCCCAACAGCGCACCACCCGTGCCAAACACTGCTCGTTTAAGGGCTTCTTCACTCCCGATTTCCCGAGTTAATTCATAGATATAGCGTTCCGAGATGTGAATTGAATAGTCGATCCCTAATCCAATCGTGAAACTCGTGATCAAGGCCGTCATGACATTAAACGGGATTCCGAGGATCCGCATTGAACCGGTGATCCATACGACGGCTAATGCAACGGGGACCAGCGTGACGGCGCCGAGACTCGCGGATCCTTCTAATCGTCGATACACGGCCATCAGGACAACGAGCACAACGATTAGTGTGATGATGAGGCTATATACGACCGTCTCGAAGAGATTCTCAGCAACCGCCTGATTCATGATTGGTTGTCCGGTTGCGGTGGCGACGAGTCCGTCTCCGTCGACAGGGCCTGCGGCTGGCTGAATTTGTGAGGTTATTGACGCCTCGCCAACTGTCCCGTCGACTGGAACCACAAGCCGAAGCGCGATGTATTCACCGTCGTCACGTTGTATCCAATTATGGGAGCCATTCGGCGATGCTTCAAAGAAGGCGTCGTAAACCTCTTCGATGTTTTCATCGGGAACCCCGTTGCCATCTGTATCAGCACCATAAAACGTGTCTGCGAACTCTTCGTTATCCTCGGCGAGTTCTCCCATCACCCTGACAGGGCTCTGCGTGCCATTTGAGTTATCCGGCAGAATCAAGACGGCGTCCGTGGTATTCGCTCTATCAGAGGCGCGTTGGACACGTTCCAGTGTATCGTCCTGGGTGATATCTCCGCGGACCAGGATTTGCGTAGTTGTCCCATCGTACAGATAGGTCGCATCGTTAACGAATTCGATGTTTTCTTGGGCAGTATACTCGCCAGGTGCAAGCGGCCCGAGACTCGACATCCAGTCGGGGACGTCACTGACGAGAAGGTCTTCTTGTTCGAACGTGGTATCCACCGATGTGGCACCGCCTGCCGCTATGCCAGTGATGAGGAGAGCTGCAAGCACGACGGTCTTGGGTGAAAGCCGCGCGGTGGCAATCGGGATTGCCAGCACCCGTGATAGGCGACCACCTCCTGTCCCAAATGCTGGAATTCGACGGGAAATACCGCGTGACTCTAGGGTGGTGTCAAGTTCTACTTTCAGCGCCGGGAGCAGGAAGGTAAAGATGACAAATGCACCCACAATACCAACCGCACTGACCACGCCGAAACGACGGATCGGGCCCACCGCACTCACGATATTCGAGAGAAAGCCTGTCGCCGTCGTGACAGTGACGAGCGTCAATGCACCAGCCACGCTGCCGAGGCCAGCCGCCATTGCGCGCCGGATTGATGCTGAACTGTCCCCTCCATTCTTCTCGACGTCTTCAGCCGTCTCATTCATCGTCCCCGATGGTGGTCGTTCCTCTCGATACCGCATGACAACATGGATGGCGTAATCGATAGACAACCCCATCAACAAGACCGGGACCGCCACAAACAGTTGGTTGAATGTTATCCCGAGCCACCCCATGAACCCGAACGTCCACACCAAAACTAAGGCCACGCCAAGCAAGCCAAGCGCGAAGTCATACGGATCTCGATAGGCGTACAACAACACTAATACAATAAACAGGAATGCCAACGGTCCAACAATGCCAAGACTATCGAATGAGGACCGACGGAGTTCATCATCAATTATCCCGTCGCCTAGGACAAGAGCCTCCCCCTCCACTTCCTCGTCGACAATCTCAGCCATCCTGGTTTGCGCGTGTGCTAAGTCCTCGGGCGACGTTTCCTCGCGATGAGACACAATAATCGCGCTCGAACTGGCTGTCCGACCGTTCCCTTCGTAACTCGTTGGCACAGTCGCAAACGGGCCCCCTTCCGGCCACGTGTGATCGACATCATCCATCACCAACCCGACCGCGTAGGACGTGTAGAGGCCTTCCTGAAACGAAGATAGATTTTCGACCGCTGCAATTTGGTCTTCAAGCGGTGGTCGTGGTTCAACCGTGATGTCTTGCGGCGCCGTGTTTTGTGCCCGTTCAATGGCAACGATTGCAACCACATTCGCAATTCCCAGCGGTGGTTGATCCTCCACGATGGTCGGACCAACCACCTCATCATTGAGGATACGCTGTTGCGCTTGGAGTTGTTGGAGGTATCGCTCACGCGTCAACACGTTATCGTCATTCCGAACTACCACGAATGCCCCCGTCGAGTTCGGTGCCTGGCCACTCAGGTGCCGTTCAATGTAGGTGTCGGCGGCGTGCTCGGTCGTTCCGCCTCGGAATTCATCGAGTGTCGTATCCAGGGTGACACCCGGTAACCCGAGGCCCAAGACAAAGACAACAGCTAACGTAACAGCGATAACTTTCCGACGGTGCTCATCGACAACGGCTTCTGCGAGAGATTCGAGCTTCATGCGACGAAAGCGAGCTACTACAGTTGTTCACAGAGGATGGCAGCGGGTCCCACATATAGCCATCGCCCTCTCTATAATGTCTGGCCGAAATCTCCACTACAGCCATCGTTCGACGTGGGGCGCACCACCACGTCCTGACTCATAGGGGTGGTGGATGACCGACCGAGGCGATGAGGAAAGCATTATCCCTAACGCATGGAAGGATACGCTCATGAAGGTACTCGTCACGGATCCTATTGCGGATGCAGGCCTGACTGTTCTCCGGGATGCCGGCCACGACGTAGTGACGGACTTTGATGTTGCAGGAGATGATCTTCTTGCAGCTGTTGCTGACGCCCACGCGTTGATTGTCCGGTCCGGTACGGAGGTCTCCCGAGAGGTATTCGAAGCCGCGGACGACCTCGTGATCGTGGGTCGTGCCGGCATCGGGGTCGATAACATCGATATAGATGCCGCAACTGACCACGGCGTTATCGTTGCCAATGCCCCTGAAGGAAACGTTCGTGCTGCAGCCGAGCATACCGTTGCTATGACGTTTGCTGCTGCCCGGTCTATCCCGCAGGCACACGAGCGGCTGAAAGCCGGCGACTGGGCAAAAGGTGAATTTCTCGGTACTGAACTGAATGGGAAAACGCTTGGCATCATCGGGTTAGGCCGTGTCGGCCAGGAGGTGGCAAAAAAGCTTGACTCGTTGGGGATGGAATTAATCGCCTTTGACCCCTATATCTCGGAAGATCGAGCCGACCAACTCGGCGCCGAGTTAGCGGACCTTGATGCTGTCCTCATCAACGCGGATGTCCTCACCATCCATACGCCGCTTACCCCTGAAACGGAACATCTGATTGGCACCAGCGAACTCGCAAACTTAGACGGTGGATACCTCATCAATTGTGCTCGCGGCGGTATTGTGGACGAATCTGCACTCGCCGACGCCGTTCAGGATGGCGTACTCGCCGGTGCAGCACTCGACGTCTTTGCCAAGGAACCACTCGATGACGATAGCCCCCTGCTGGACGTGGAGGACATTATTGTCACCCCCCATCTCGGCGCGTCAACAGAGGCAGCCCAAGAAAACGTTGCTATCTCGACAGCTGATCAGGTAATAGCTGCCCTGGCCGGCGAACCGGTTGTGAACGCACTGAACGCGCCGTCCGTGGATGAAGCTGTTTTCCCGCGGATTGAACCGTATATCGATCTCGCGGCGACAGCTGGAAAGATCGCCGTACAGTTATTCGATGGACGCGTGGAGCGAATCGAAGTCAGTTACGAAGGCGACATCGCCGAAGAAGATCTCGAGTTAGTGACCGCATCCGCGTTGAAAGGCGTGTTCGAACCTCTCGAATGGCAGGTTAACGCCGTGAATGCCCGCCAAGTCGCCGAAGATAGAGGGATTGACGTCAGTGAAACAACGCGCCGTCAGGCTGCTGACTTCCAATCACTCGTGACTGTCACCGTTGCCGACGATGAAGATGAAATGTCTGTCTGTGGGACGCTATTTGCTGATAACGATGCGCGTATCGTCCGGATTGATGGATATCGGGTGGATGCAATTCCCGGTGGGAAAATGATGATTACGCGAAATACTGACGAACCAGGAGTTATCGGCCATATCGGGTCGGTGATGGGGGAGTACAATGTGAACATAGCAGCGATGTTCAACGCCCGTGAAGCTCACGGCGGGGAGGCACTCACTGTCTATAATGTAGACCAAGAGGTCCCGATAGAAGGCCGGCGAGAACTTGAACGAGACGACCGGATCCTCGAAACCCGCTATATCAGTCTCAACGGATAATCCCCGAGAGAATTACTGGTCACAACCAGCTCTTGACACGTGCCCAGAACCCGGCTGGTCGTGGTTGTGACCGAGACTTTGCCTCTTCGAGTTGTGCCTCATATTGAACAATCACGTTCTCTAGCGTTCGTTCACGCGCTTCCAATTCTCGCTCAAGAAACTCTCCCCACGCGATCGCCGCCTCCCGACGTTGCTCGCTCCGTTTAAGTTCCGCCTCAAGAACTGCGATTCGATCCGTTTCGGTGCGGACATCTTCCCGTGGAACCTCAGCTGACACAGTTGCCATAGCCCCCCTTATCACAGCCAGGTGGAAAAAACCGCGTCAGACGGCCGTCGGACCCCTTTTTAGCCAGATGGATGGCGCCAGCAATGCTCTCCTGTACTCCCGCATGTAACGATCTACCATGGGGCTAAAAAGAGGAGGTGATGCTAGGGAGAACGCCTTTCGCAGTCGAACGCCATGCACAGGTATGTCCGAGGAGGACACCGGCCACGAGACTGCCGGTGGCCATGATGCATACCCCACGATCGGGCCGGCGTCACTCCACGGCGACAACCCGATACCCCCGCAGTTGGAGAATGGGGCGGGGTGGTCGGCCGACCCGTTGTTGGTGGTCGGGTGTGATGCCTACGTTGACGGGGAGTATCTCTATCAAGACTACATCTATGACGACCGCGGCGCCGATACTCGGTCGTGGGCGTCTGCATCACCGACTGATGCCTCCGCTATCGGCGGTATTCTCTCTCAACCAACTGGCGACTACCACTACCCGAACAACCCCGAGCGATATGCGTATAATGCGGCGGATTTACTGGAGTTTCGGGTCCGGTTGGCGGATGATGGGGAGGGGGTGGTGTATCGGTTTTCGTTGAACACGATGTTGGCGCCGGATGCGGCGGCGGTGGCGGTTGGGATCGATACGGATCCGGACGAGGACGGCACCGAGACGACGTGGGGGTACGGCCTCGGCACCCTCGGAGTATCCATCGACCATTGTCTCGTTACCTGGGGCACTGGCGCGGAATTCGATGGTGAGCGGTTGGGGGATGATCGGGTGTCGGTTGATGTGGAGCGGAATCAGATTGAGGTGGCGGTGCCGGTGGTTCCGGATGGGGAGACGTGGCGACATTACTGCGTTGTCGGGCTGTGGAACGACGAAAAGGGAGAGTTCATGCAGATCGCCCTGGATGCCGACGAGAGTGTCCCAGGTGGCGCCCACGAAAGCCAGGGTGTCCCACCGGTCTTCAATGTGGCTTTTCGGTTTGACGAACCGATGGAACGGAATGTTGATCTTACGACGCTGTTACCTCGCCTCGCCTCGATTCTCGTGAATGCCCCCACCGACTTGGTCGATACTCTCGATGATCCATTGCGGTTGGCAACCCGTCTTGATATTCTCCCGCGGTTACTCGACCGATTTGATGATTCGCTTGCAATGCTGAATCCGCTTGACAATCCGCTGAATCCACTAGGATCTGCAAGCCTATCCAATCTCATGGGTCAACTCGATCGATTCTGGATATTTAGTGACACTCACGGTGTCCCTCGCGTCCTCGGTATCGGGAATTGGCGTGAACATCGGCAGGCGACGGCGCTGGCGGACCGCGACATTTCGCCGTTCCACGTCGATATCGATTTCAGTCATCTCCGAGAGAAGACGACTCAACGGCGTATCCCTGATTCTGGACACCTTTCCTGCCTTTATCCGTCTCGTCAAGATTTCGGCCAAGGCGTTGATCCGTATGCGAACATCCTCCGGGGACGCATCCAGC
>CAZSSY010000051.1:0-22813 GCA_964609565.1 uncultured Natronomonas sp. | reverse complement strand
ACGGAGATTCTTCGAGTAGACGCTCAACGTATTTGGCGAGGATATCCACTTCAAGATGGACGGGATCACCAACTGATTTCGCTGCCATCGTGGTCAAATCGTACGTCGTTGGAATAACTGCCACTGTGAATTCATTGGTCTGGAGGTCGGCGACAGTAAGCGAAATGCCGTCAACGGCAACCGATCCTTTCTCAACGATATATCGCGATAACTCTCGAGGGACTGAGAATTGAAACAACCAATCCTGCGGGTCTGTCTCCGGATTTCCGGCCGTCTCAATGGATTGATCAGGAGTGACGGGCGAAATATCCGTAATCGTCCCGACGCCATCAACGTGTCCTTGCACAAAATGACCGTCAATACGGGCTGTCGCAACGAGAGGCCGTTCAAGGTTCACGCCATCACCAACGTGAAGCTCGTCGAAATACGTGCGATCAAGCGTCTCTTCGGAACAAAAACAAGCAAAACTGTCCGCATCGGTCGTTTCAACAGTGAGACACGCACCGTTAACGGCTATACTCGCGCCATGATCCAAAGCCCCGGCAAATGAGGCAGCGACGCGGAGTTGTCGGCCGGCAGCGGCCTCCTCAATACTGACCACTTCACCCACCTCTTCGACAATCCCGGTGAACATATCGTCCGGTTGGCCCGCCGCAACCGAAAGCGTGTCGTCCACGGTGTTGGCCTCAGCAGTAGACCGGTGGATATTACTGTTGTCTCTGGTGTCTGCGACCAGCGAGCTTTTCTCTTCGAACGATAACACCCATGTAATGGGGTTACTCGAGACGCTCTCGTTGTATATGACTGCCGTCCTCGCTATCCCGATTGCGCTTCTTGGCGTTGAGTTTCTCCTCGGAGGGCGATTCATTACCGGCGGTGGGTTCTTGGCGGTCGCTGCGGCAGTGGTTGTTGCCCGCCAATACGTGCCGAGTGTCCTGTCTCCGGTCATCAGCCCCGTGGAGCAGGCTGTTATGAAGGATAGATCGGGGTCGGAGACGAGGCGGCAAAACCGGGGTGACGAATCAGACGACGAGTGACTCAATATGGGCGTCCTTCGATCACTCCAACTCGTCTTGACGATCGTTGTTGTCGGACCGATCGCTGTTCTTGGCCTGCTGACGCTTGCAGACGGTGAATATGTCCAGGGCATGTTTTTTGTTGCAGCGGCAATCGGGCTCCTGGGCCTGAGTGAATACATATATCTCCGCATTACCGATCGAGTGAGAAGCCGACTCACCCGTTTCAGGCAACGCAATGAATAGGAGAATTGACATCCTCCCCCGGTTGAAGTCGATGGGTGTTCTCCTGGTATCCCTAGTAATTTTGAGAGAGAAGGTCGTGAACGGCTGTTATCCAGGTTGAGTCGGTGAAATACACCACGTTAGGTCGGTGATGATGTCACTTCCGCTGCTTCTTGTGCCTCTGTCATGAGCTGGTTGAGAGGTTTCTCAACGGGTTGGTTGTGCAATAAGACATCAATTGGGAGTGTGGGTGCGCCGTCGACAAGGTTTTCCAGTAGGACCAATCGTTCTCGGGCGCGGGACATGCCGACGTAGAATACCCGGCGTTCGTTATCGGTGAGCGTGGGCACGGGATTGGTGTGCTTTGTGAATTCGGAGACACCACGAACTGCTTTCCGGTCTTCGACCGAGGCTGCCATCTGTTCGACGACTTTCTCGGTGAGGTCGGTTGCGACGAAGACATGGTCGGCTTCGCGGCCCTTGGCTGAGTGGATAGTGCCAAGTCGAAGCCGGGTTGGATCCATCCCTCGGTATTCGCCCGTAAAGTAGGCGCGGACGGATCGCTCTTGGAAATTTGAAACTTTTGTGAGCATGTCGGCGGCCGATGGTGGACTGGGGACAAATGGAGCGTGATTGGTCACGAACGATGCGTCAATTGTCAGTTCTGTGAGGTCATCACTGCCTGAAGCTTCCTGCTGTTCATCCAACGCCTCGAAGTACTCATCACGCTCGCCCGTGCCAAACGCGCTTTCCGCAAGCATCTCCCCAAGCCGTTGTGCCTGTAGGCCATTGATCGCTTCATCATCCTCAATAGCAGCGATTGCATCAACATAATCACGGAGACGGTCGGTCCACATACGTTGATCCGTTAATGCAGTGAAGGGGATGCCTTCATCGATGAATTCATCCATGAATTGATACATTTGATACCGGGCTCGGAACAGCACCATCACGCTCCCATCTTCGTCTTGTTCAATTGTCGATCGGACATTCCGCACTAAGTCTAGCATCGATGGTGACCGAACCGCCTCAACGGTCCCCCCTTGCATCCGGGGTCTGAGATCTTTCTCTTGACGTTTCTCAATATGCCCGATTTGGGTGTTGACGACGTTGAGAATCCGTGAAGGTAGTCGGTATGAGTTGGGGAGGACGATGTCATCATCGACAACTTCATCAAGTAACAAGTTGGGGTCGGCGCCCTGCCACGCGTAGACGACCTGATCGTCGTCGCCGGCGATCAAGACGGTGTCGACGTGCGGCTTCCATTCCTCATAGACAGCATACTGGAGTGTGGTGATGTCCTGAAATTCGTCAATAACGAGGTGGTCGACGCTTGGAACCAGAGAACGTTGTTGGACACGCTCAAGCATGTCCGCAAAACCTACGACCCCTTCTTCGCCTTTGTAGGCGCGCCAGGCGCGAATAGCTTCGGGGATATCGATGCGGTCGTCATCTGAGGGCCATGTCGGCGTATATTTGTTGCCGGTCTGTGCTCGCTCGTCAATCGACGGGGGGAGGCGGACTTCATCGTCGTTCCACTGGAAGGGGACGTCGTACCAGTCGGCGACATCTCGTTCAGTTCGTTGGAGCCACTGGGATGTCGCGATGATTTTGTTGCCCAGTGTTGTCGAGCGGGAGGACCGTCGCCGGTTTGATGAGTATTCGTCTTCGAACTCGAGCCCATACTCTTCACAGAAGGTTTCTTTGTGCTTCTCGCCGACGACATCGCCTCGGGAGAGATTCAGCAGCTCATATGCTTTTGCGTGCATGGTGCACACGTTGCCACGAAGGGATTTTGGTGAACGGTTTAACCGGTCAGCAAGCCGTTCACGGACTTCTGCTGCGGCAGCTCGGGTATATGAGACGACCAGGATATCGTCGATGGCGACCCCTTCATCAAGCATTTCATCGACTCTATCGAGGAGGGATGTAGTCTTCCCACTCCCAGGACCGCCGAATAGTCGTGTCACGTGGGTGGAATCAGCCATTACTTGGGTAATGCTTTACTCCCGTATAAATAGCGTGCTTGCCGGTGAGTCTACCGCATTGCGGTGACATGGACCGAACTCGGCGCAAGTCATTGAATTGACATACTCTACTGTCGGGGGCGAAATTCCAAATCAGTGTCCGCCTGAACGCCGGATACCTCCAGGCGATTTAAGCAGTTATTGGGATGCAGAAGCCGTGGAACTGGCCACGGAGTTATCGGCTTATTCAGGCTGGGTGCCAGCCGCAAACGGTACAGGATGAGGCGTCAAGTCCATGGAGCCCCCCACAGTCTGGACATCGCTTCTTATTGTAGTCTCGCTCCCAGGACTGCGATTCAGTGTCATGGCCCCGTTCGTCCAGGAACTCATCAAAAAGGTCGTCGTTCGCGGTCGCCATACAGGACTCTATATACGGAGTGCACGCATAAAACCAATGGTAACGCCTAGCACAGTCCCAGAAGTGGTTGGGAAAGACAACATCGGTTTACTCCTCTATGGCAAACGCACCGTATGGTCGACTCTGAAAGCACCAACACCGATAACCTCCCGTTAGTCCACCTCCACCGTCCGGGGACAGTCGAGACTGCCTCGCCTGCAGCGATCCTGATTCATGGCCGGGGTGCCAATGAACGTGATCTCCTCCCGATAGGTGTCCAGCTCCCTGATGAACTCGATATTCTCAGCGTCCGTGCACCCCAATCGATGCCGCGGCCAGGCAGTTTCACCTGGTATGACCTCGACATAGAGGATGGTGACATTCATCAAAGTCAACCGGAACCTGACGGGTTCCAGGAAAGCCTCGAGATGGTACATTCCTTCGTTGCCGAAGCCATTGAAGGCTATAACCTGGACGCCGACCGGATAGGACTGCTTGGATTCAGCCAAGGGGCCATAATGGCCCTGTCTGCGCTCGTAGGAAACCCAGAGCAATACCGGTGGATCGTTGCACTTAACGGATATCTCGCCGCATCACACGAATCTATAGTCGAGAACGCTGCTGGGAAACCCGTGTTCATTGGGTGTGGGTCACAGGACCAACTCATCCCAGCTGCACGCGCCAAACGAGCTGCCGACCGCCTGCGTGATGCAGGAGCTGATGTTCGGTTTGAACGCTATCCGGTTGGTCACGCAACAACACCGTCAGAAGTAACAGACATCGTCAGTTGGGTAGAGACCCATTATTAACGATGGCTCGATCGGTAGCTCAGGCGAAGTCGCCGAGACAGCCAGGCGAATCGAGGGCAAGACAGACGTCCTCTGTTGGGAGGATGGGTATTTCTTCAGGAGGGAATGGGTGTTCCGGCAAGAGAAACAGGATTAAACTCCAGCTTCGCCGAGCGCGTCTTCGATAACATCTCGCTGGGTGACACCAACAAACCGTTCGACGACGCCATCGTCGTTTTCAATAATTAAAGTTGGGAGCGACCGGACCTGATACTCATTCGCTATGTCCTGTTCTTCATCGACATTGACTTTTTCAAGATCTACGTCAGGATAATCGCCTTCTAAATCTTCGAGAATCGGATCCTGTGTCTTACAGGGACCACACCAGTCTGCATAAAAGTCCTTGATGGTTACGGGCATGACTACTTTTGAGGTTTTGAAGCCGCGCGCATAAGGGTTTCCCAAACCGGAGTCACCTGCCTCAATTGTGCCGAAACGCTTAGGAGCTCAGGGTCGAATGCCAGTATATGAGCAGCGGAGAAAATACTGGCGGCCTCATGTCCAGTGCCGGGCTTGTCAGGTACTTCGACAGTGAAGATCGGAACGCACCGACGATGGATCCTCGGACAGTTGTCGCCTTCGGAGTCTTGTTAGGCGTCTTCGTCCTCCTTTTAAACGCGTTAGCATAACGACTCCTGCCGTTTTCCTGTAAGGCCACCACGGAAACAAAGTAACTACCACACTAGTTCAATACTGGCAGAGAGAAAGCCTATGGAGGGCCGATACTATCCTGATTTCGTCAAACCAGGGGCCAAGAGACATGGACGGGATTGGTTCGCTCGATACCTTTATTCGCTAGTGCTAATAATCATGAATAGAGATGGGAAAGGAGGGCGACCCGGTGGAAAGCCGACCGGAAGTGGAAGAGTCCGCTCCTGGTAGCCAACCCGACCAGACACAAGAATCCCACCACCCCATCGCCCACAACCAAACCACAAGCGGCGAGGAGATACCGCAACCAGGAGAAAAAAACTCGACCGAGTGCAGACGGGCTATTCAGAGCACTCGCCGCAAAACCGCGACGGCGGGTCTTAACGGTCCTCTTGGATCAATCCATAGTTGACGTGCCAAAAATGGTCGATGTCATCGACGATCACTCGGCGGTAGAACTGACGACAATGGCTGACGAGCGGCGACAAGAACAACTCGACCTCGACTTGCGGCATACCCATCTTCCATTACTCGAACGGTTGGGTTAATAGAAGTTAACCGCGATGACGCATCCGTGAAATTAGCGGATGTCCCGCAAGAAATCATTCGCGCAATCCGCTTCGCAGATGAATACGAGCGGGAAGAAACAGGATAACCCAAACGCATCGGAGGGTTCGACAACTTTCACTGTCCCCGGCGAATCCTTTTATTAAGCCGCGTCGGAACAGCAGATGTGGCAGCGTCTGACAGCGTCCCCCGATTTTTCCCATACGATGAGCCCTATGACCACCAAGCGGACGCAATTGATCAAATTCGGACGGCACTCATAAACGAGCAGGATGTTCTTTTTGAAGGCGCCTGTGGGACGGGAAAGACCCTCGCAGCACTTGCACCGGCACTGGAATATGGTCGTGCAACTGGAAAAACCGTCGTCATCACGACAAACGTTCACCAACAAACACGCCAGTTTATCGAAGAGGCACGAGCAATCAATCAATCTGACTCAATTCAGTGCGTCGTCTTCCGTGGGAAAGCTTCAATGTGCCATATCGACGTGGGCTATGAAGAGTGCCAAGCGCTCCGCGATACGGCCCGGGACATTGAGGACTTAGAAACCGAGGTTGCCGACCTCAAATCCCGTGAAGACGAATTACTCGCCGCCAGCCAGAACGGTGACGAAGAAGCCGCACAAACGCGGGCATCAATTGCTGGAGAGCGAAAAACGATCCAGTCGAATATCAAGGACCTCAAAGCAGAGAAAAATTTCTGCGAACGCTATTACAACAACCTTACCGGCGATACGAACGCATTCTATGAATGGCTCTATTCTGACGTCCGGACGCCGGATGAGATTTACACACGGGCTCACGAGATGGATCTGTGCGGCTATGAATTATTAAAAGACGGAATTGCGGGGATAGATCTGTGTATCTGTAATTTCCATCATCTGCTTGACCCGTTCATCCGAGAACAGTTCTTCAAATGGCTTGGACAGGATCCGAGCGATATTGTCGTCGTGTTCGATGAAGCCCATAATATTGCTGGTGCGGCTCGCGATCATGCAACACGGGTCCTGACCGAACAGACACTTACTCGGGCTGTAGAGGAACTGGCAGACGCGAACGATGCCCGAGCAGACCCCGCAGCGAACGTCATCGAAGCATTTCGGGCAGCACTCGTGACTACCTATGAAGACGCATTAGGATTCGGTGCCCGTGACACCGTCAGTAGCGAATGGGAAGACATCACGATTGACACCGCTGAGAGTCGTGATGAGCTGACACTCGCCTTCCTCGAAGAATATACCGGCCACGGGATTACGCAGGATATCGAACAAGCGCTCAGTCTGGGCGCAGAACTTGACCGTCGATATGCACAGGCGTATAAAAATCGAGAAACGTCGGTCCGTCGTGAGTGTCCGACCCTGACCGCCACTGCGTTCATTGAGAATTGGCTCGCCGCAAGTGACGACCCGGGTAAATATCCGGTTGTCGGGATACGGCAGACCGACACCGAGATTATAGGCCGAGTAGAATTGTATACATGTCTCCCAAAACACGTGACACAACCGCTCTTCGAGGATATATCCAGTTCAATCTTGATGAGTGCCACCCTTCGCCCATTCCACGAAACAGAGCACGCTCTCGGCCTCGATGAACCCGTGACCATGGCATATGGAGAACAATTTCCCGAATCCAGACGGCGTACCTATGCGGTTGAAACGCCAGCGCTCTTTGCGAGCCAGCGCACCAATCCGGATGTCCAAGAAACCGTCAATCAAGCACTCGAAGATGCCGTTCGATTCACACCGGGGAACACACTCGCATATTTCCCAAATTATGCGGAGGCTGAGGGATACTTTCATCGCTTCTCAGGCGATGCGACACCGTATCTCGATGAACCCGGGAGTCGAGCTCAAGAACTCCGGGAAACATTCGCTGCCGATGATGATGCCGTCCTGTTCACATCCTTGTGGGGGACGCTCACTGAGGGTGTGAGCTTTGATGGTGATGACGCAAGGACTGTAATTGTCGTTGGTGTTCCATATCCGCAGCTTGACGACCGGCTTGAAGCGATCCAACGCGCCTACCAGCGAACATTCGCTGAGGACCACTTAGGTGATGGGCACGATGCGGGCTGGCAGTATGCCGTTGAGATTCCAACTATTCGAAAGACGCGGCAGGCAATCGGCCGGGTGATTCGATCACCGACGGACTTCGGCGTCCGCCTCCTCCTCGATCAACGGTATACCCAATCACACCGGACAGACCTGGGAGAGTATAGCGTCTATCCCACATTCCCGCCAGAAGAACAAGCATCCTTGATCGACATTCCACCGGAGAACCTGAAGTTTGCTCTCCTGAACTTTTATGACGACATGAATGCCTGGGAGGGTGAACGGCCGTCTCCCTAGACGGGGCAAACGTGACCTGTTCAGCCGTTGGGTGATGGATTCGTCAAATTGCTAGGCGTGATAGCCGCCATCTGCGGCATTGTGGGTGAATGTAAATCGCGACGACGGCCGGGGTAGCTCGATGTGAAGGATGGTGGTCAGGCAGAGAGGGCTATCCGTTCAACGGGCTCATTATGATTTGCTGACCAGAGTACAAGCGAATCAATCGTCCACTCAATGTCAACGTTGCGGTGCTGTAACTGGTCGACATCACCACCTCGAGCGATCGTGATATGAGGTATGTAAGCGGGGCCTTCAATGCCTTCAATTGGCGAGAACGTCTCGCATAACGTCTCATGGAGGGTTTCGAGGCCTGGAGATTCGACTCGGAGATACGCGAGTGGACCACGACCGGTTTGGGGATCATCGAAGATATCGACACTAGTCACTGCTGCAGCCAGTGGCGACGTGCCAGTAAGGGTCGTCCTGAGTCGACGAGCCACGACCGTCGGATTGGTTGTCTCCAGACGTTTGACAACGAGAGTATGGCGGTCGCGGGGGGTCGCGTCATGTAGATCTGCAGCGAGTCCTCGCGCCAATCTGGACACGGTCGGCGGGACGAGAGCGTTACAACTGTACACTAGATGTAATCGAGGAAATACGCGATGATAAGAATCACGATGAGGATCCCTAACAATGGACTTAATGCGCTGAGAAGATCGATGAAAGTCTCGATGATTTCGAGGATAATGAACACGATAACGAGGATGAGAATGATTTTCAAGAGATCCTCTACATCGATAGCTGCTCGGGGGGAACGCATGCGTGGTGGATGGGCTGGGGCAATGCAAAAACGCTACGGCCCCCACGCTATCGCCGCGTCAGGTGTTCAGCCAGAGCGTAACCGCTTTCCCTCATCCCGTTGCATCCTTAAGAAATGCGTCGAACCGGCCCGTGCTTGGTCGGCATCGTGATCCTCACACTGGGAGTGTGCGTAGGCGTCGGTGCGGCAGCCCACGAAGAGCCAGATCAATCGATCCTTGGGATTGAGGTAGAGGCGGGCGGCGATGCAGCTGTTTATTATATCCAATCGTACAACCTCAACAATTCCACGCAACAGGATCAATACGAGTCAGTTGCCACCAATCAATCAGCCCAGACAGCACATCAAGAGGTAATCGTCGCGGAGTTATCCGATGCCGCTGCACTTGGGCGAAACGAAACTGATCTTGAGATGCAGATAACGAATGGGTCTGTCTATACGTATGAAGAGGAGGGCTGGGGTCGGCTTGTCGTTCGAGTCGACTGGCGATCGTTGGCGTTTGCCGATGAACAGCGAGTTGTCGTTAGTGAACCGTTCAGAGGTGGATACGAACCCGATTTAAGCCGGGTCGGTATTCATGGTCCTGAGGGCTATATTCGAGGCGCCCTCCAACCAAACCCGATACGTGCCCAGCAGAACAACGGGCTGTGGAGCCCGCGGACATCCAATTTCTCGATATTCTATGCCGAATTCCAGGCAAGCGACGGGTCAGTCGATGATCGCGGTAGTCTCGACGGCAATGGTGATACCGACAGAGAAACGAGAAGTCCCAATGGCCCAAGCGACGATGAAGATATGAACAGTGATGATTTTTTCGAAGGTGAAGAATACACCGATGTAGTGGTGTTTCTCCGGGCGCTCAGTATTGCACTTATCCCGGTTGTCATTGTCCTATTTGCGGTCAGAGACTGGTGATCTGAGCACAGGAGCTCGATTGTCGCCGGAGTGGAGAGTCGCAGTGAGTCGTCGAGCAACAGAGGAGTGGATCCTGAGAACGAGAGGTCTGTCGTGAGTGATTGCCAGAACTGTGAGTAAGATGGGTTGGCACGTGATGCTTTTGCACGGTTCTGGCCGTTCCGCAAGCGTTTAATACTGTTCTGTCACAAGGGCTTGGTATATGACCCACTCATCTCTCGCGGAGTTGCCGACGGTGATGAGTGGAATCCTTGTTCTTCGACGGCCACGACGACCGGGCCGTTAGGCCCGATAGTATCAAACTCATTCGTGCGGTTGTCTCGCTCGTCACCGAAAACCGTCTGGTTGACGGTCTCCCAACCATGAATCGATACCATACCAATGTCCAAGAATAAACGCGTCGCGCTCGCCTTTTCAGGAGGGCTCGATACGACTGTCTGCGTGCCGCTGCTCGAAGAGGAATATGGCTACGATGAAGTCATCGGCGTGACGGTTGATGTCGGCCAGCCAGAAGCGGAGTTTGCCGAAGCCCATGATACAGCTGAGGCGTTATCCCTTGAACACCATGTCGTGGATGCGAAGGAGGAGTTTGCCGCCCTGTGTTTCGATGCGGTGCGAGCCAACGCAGTCTATCAGGGCTATCCCCTGGGAACGGCACTGGCTCGTCCGATCATCGCACAGGCAATCCTAGATGTCGCAGAAAACCAAGACTGTACAGGGATCGCCCATGGCTGTACCGGGAAAGGGAATGATCAGCTGCGCTTCGAAGCTATCTGGCGGACGTCCGATCTAGAGGTTATTGCACCGGTACGGGAACTCGGTCTGACCCGCCAGTTCGAACAGGAGTATGCGGCTGAACGCGATCTTCCTGTCTCGGGGGGTGACGAAGGGAATTATAGTATTGATACAAATCTATGGAGTCGCTCTATCGAGGGTTCCGAGCTTGAAGATCCGAGTGTGGTGCCCGATGAAAGCATCTATGAATGGACGGCGGCACCGAGTGGAAAGACGCGCGAACTTTCAGTTCGATTTGAGAATGGGTACCCGGTGCGTCTTGATGGGACGGAGATGGCACCGGTCGACCTCATTGAGTCGCTCAATGTGGTGGCCGGACGCTTCGGTGTTGGACGCTCCGACCTCATGGAAGATCGTATGCTGGGATTGAAAGTCCGTGAGAATTATGAGCATCCTGCTGCGACCGTGCTGCTCGCGGCGCATCAAGCGCTTGAGGATTTAGTGCTCACGCAGGAAGAGCGAGCATTTAAGCGACGTGTGGATGACGCATGGGCTGAGAAAGGATATCAAGGCCTGGTTGATGCCCCGCTTGTCCGGGCGCTGGAAGGCTTCATCGATGAAACGCAGTCTCGAGTAACCGGTCGTGTCACGATCCGTCTTGAAGGTGGACAAGCCCGGCCGGTTGGCCGTGAGTCGGAGTATGCGGTGTACTCAGCGGACGCGTCGTCGTTTAATACAGAGGCTGTCACTGGCGATATAACCCAGTCGGATGCAACGGGTGTTGCGAAATACCACGGGTTCCAGGGTCGGTTGGCAAACCGTATTAGAGACAATATTGAGGAGTAGATGATGACTGAGAAAGACTCCAGTGACGATGTGGTCCGCCGCCAGCGGTTCAGTGGTGGCCCGGCTCGCTCGTTTCTCTCGAGTCTCGCGGCTGATAGTCGCATCTTTGCGGCCGACTTGGCCGTCGATCGTGCCCATGTCGTGATGTTGACCGAGGAGGGTATTCTCGATGATGACGATGCAACCGCAATCTTGTCGGCCCTTGCGGAGGTCGAGGAGGCTGGCCACAGCGCGCTTCCGGATGGGGAAGATGTGCATGCTGCGATAGAGACGGCGGTCGTGAATCGAGTCGGTGACCGTGGTGGAATGTTGCATACCGCCAGGTCACGGAATGACGAGGTTGCCACGTGTCTCCGGTACCAACTTCGTGAGGATCTCCTCGCGGCTATTGCGGCCACGATTGAAGCCCGTGAAGTTCTCGCAGCGTCTGCAGAAGTGCATACTGAGACGATCATGCCTGGGTTCACCCATCTGCAGCCGGCGCAGCCGACATCGGTTGCCCACTTCTTGCTTTCATATGAATCGGCATTAGCCCGTGATACCGGCAGGTTACTGGATGCGTATACTCGCGTGGATCAATCACCGCTTGGGGCAGCGGCCTTTGCAGGCACGCCGTTCGATATAGATCGTGCCCGGACAGCCGAATTGCTCGGGTTCTCGGGAGTGGTTGAGAACGCAATGGATGCTGTCTCGACACGGGATTTTCTCGTGGAGACAATGAGTGCCGTTGCTACGCTTGCCATATCGCTTTCTGGGTTGGCGGAAGATTTCATCGTGTTCTCGAATGCGGGATTCGTGGAACTGTCAGATGAGTATGCGTCAACGTCATCGATTATGCCCCAAAAGAAAAATCCCGATAGTCTTGAGTTGGTTCGTGCCACGACCGGAGATGCTGTCTCGGGGTTAAATGCGGTATTGACCGTATTGAAAGGGTTGCCGCGGGCGTACAATCGGGATCTGCAGCGAGCGCATCCCCCTGCGTTTGAGGCGATTGAACGCGTAACTGATGGCGTTGACATTGCGGCTGGTGCCGTGGGTACAGCAGATTGGAGTGAATCTGCATTAGCCGTGGCTGCAGGTGATGGATTTTCGACCGCAACTGGAGTGGCTGATCTCCTTACCCGTGAAGGGATGTCGTTCAGGACGGCACATGAGGTGGTGGCATTGGCTGGTGAAAAGCAGTTGAATACCCATGAGGATGAGGGTGATGGTGTGGATGCGGGTACAGGTGATGGCGTAGATTATGACGTGTTGGATGCTGCTGTCGTTGAAGTGGTGGGTGACTCACTTGATGCGTATGTTGATCGTGACGCGGTTCAAGCAGTCATGGATCCGGAGGCGAGTGTCCAATCGCGTGATTCCTATGGAGGGCCTGCGCCTGCGGCGGTGACGGAGGCGTTAGAGGATGTGCGTGACAGGATTAGTGAGGATGTAGCGACGCTTGAGTCTCGCCGTGTGGTATTGGTTGATGCTGCTGAGCATCGTCGTGAGGTGGTTGAGGGGTATGTTTGATGGTATGCGTGTGAGTGAGCGGCGGTTGCCGCCCCCACCAGGAGATATTATGCCAGATATTTGATATTGGTATTCATGTGACCGCTCGTAACGTCCGTTCACTACTGGTAGATGCCGGTATTTATTGTTATATTAATCTGATAAGTTCGAAGCCTTTAAGTGAATTCGATGGTGAGTAGGGAGTACAATGACAGAATGTCCCGAGTGTGGCGCCGATCTTGGCCTACACGACGACCTTGAAGTCGGAGAAATCGTTGACTGCGCAACCTGCGGTGCCGAGCTTGAGATCATCAACGACACTCCACTCGAGTTGGAAACCGCACCTGAACTGGAAGAGGACTGGGGGGAGTAAGGCAATGTATGTCGGCGGACCCCGCCGAACAACGATGAATATATCACTGCAATCGGAGTCGAACCGATGAATGTTGGGATCCTATACTCACGTATCCGTCGCGACGAAAAACTCCTCCTGAGCGAACTCAGAGACCGCGGTCACACCGTGAGTAAAATCGACGTCCGGAAAGAACGGTTCGGTGTCCATGAACCGCCGACGGTTTTCCAGGGCACAGATATCGTCGTGGATCGATGCCTGGCAACCAGTCGGTCGAGATACATCACTCGATTCGTCGAATCATACGGTATTCCCGTGGTGAACGAACCCGAAACCGCCGCCATCTGTGCCGATAAAGCCCGGAACAGCCTGGTGCTCGCAGAAGAGGGAATACCTACACCTGCAACTGAAGTTGCCTTCACAAAGGAATCAGCCCTGGAATCAATCGAAGAGTTCGGATATCCCTGCGTGCTGAAACCCGTTGTGGGCTCCTGGGGTCGGCTCATGGCGAAAATAGATTCACGTGATGCTGCCGAAGCGATCTTGGAACACAAAGAGACGCTTGGTCACTACGAACACAAAGTCTTCTACATCCAGGAGTTCGTTGAGAAACCGGGGCGAGATATCCGCGTCGTAACGACTGATGGCGAACCCGTCGCTGCCATGGCGCGCTCCTCGGACCATTGGCTGACAAATGCAGCACGTGGTGCCGAAACAGAAGCCATCGATGTGACACCTGAGATGACAGACTTGGTAGAGCGAGCCGCTGAAGCCGTTGGCGGTGGGTTACTCGGTGTCGACCTGATGGAAACCGGCGATGCCTATACTGTCCATGAGGTAAATCACACAGTCGAATTCAAAGCCCTCAATGAAGTGACAGAGGTGGATGTTCCGGCCGTCGTCGTCGACTGGCTCGAGGCAAAAGTCCACGACGTCGAGGTAACGGCATGACACACCAATATACGGCCACCGTTATCGGTGCCAGTGGCTTCACAGGCGGAGAAATACTCCGTCTCTTAGATGGCCACCCGAATTTCGAAATTGTCCAGGCGACAAGTCGACGCTATGAGCACAAAACCATCGGCGCCATCCATCCAAATCTCAGAGATGTATCCCTCCGGTTTTCGAGCCCGGAGACACTCGAATCAAGCGATGTCCTGTTCGCCTGCACGCCACACGGCGTCTCCATGGAACACATCGACGACTATCAAGCCGCCGCAGATCTCGTCGTCGATCTGAGTGCAGACTTCAGACTCAACACCGAAAACGCATACGATGAGTGGTATGACGGCCACACGCGACCTGAGCTTCTCACGGAATCGGTGTATGCATTACCCGAACTGAATCGCGAAGAATTACGCGACGCGACACTCATAGCAGCGGGGGGATGTAACGCCACAGCGGCCATTTTGGGCTTAAAACCGCTGTATGACGCCACAATTCTCACGGGTGATGAACAAATTATCGTTGATGTGAAAGTCGGGTCCTCAGAAGGCGGTGCTGGCGGTGGCGCCGCATCCTCACATCCGGAACGGTCGGGTGTCGTCCGGCCATACGCCCCGACAGGCCACCGGCATGAAGCGGAAATTGAGACGTTCCTCGGGGCGAGCGTCTCATTTACTGCCCATGCGGTCGATATGACTCGTGGTGTTGCCGCGACATGCCACGTCTATCCCGATGAACCGGTCACCAAAAGCGGCCTCTGGCAGGCGTTCCGCGACTGTTACGAGGAAGAACCCTTCGTCCGTATGGTTGCAGGCGGCACAGGAGTGTATCGATATCCCGAGCCGAAAGCAGTGGCAGGCTCGAATGCAGCAGAAGTCGGGTTCGAACGTGACCCAGACAATGGACGAATTGTCGTTTTCGCCGCGATTGATAATATGATGAAGGGATCAGCCGGACAAGCTGTTCATGCAGCAAATATTGCTCTCGGAATTGAGGAAACGACAGGACTCGAATTCACGGGTCTGCATCCCGTAGGAGCACCCTAGTATGCCGGATGCGGCTGGCCCGCTTGTGGTGAAAATCGGTGGCGCGCGAGCCGTTGAACCAGCGGGAGCGCTGACGGATATAGCGGCGCTTGTCAGTGACGGGCACGACATCGCAGTTGTCCATGGAGGCTCGACAGTTGTCGACGACACCCTCGAGCGGCTCGGATTAGAACCTGAGTATGTGGAGACGCCGTCGGGTGTGGTCGGCCGATTCACGGACAGTGATGCCATGGATGCATTCAAAATGGCGATGCCTGGGCTGGTGAACACGGACTTAGTGACGGCACTCCATTCGGAAGGAGTCGACGCCGTCGGGCTATCCGGCGTGGATGGGAAACTATTCACGGGAGCGAGGAAATCAGCCGTTCGGGTCATGGAGGACGGCAAACGGAAAATCCGTCGGGGAGACCACTCTGGACGGATCGAGACAATCAACGAGGAACTCCTGGAGACACTCCTGGGTGGTGGCTATACACCCGTTGTATCGCCGCCGATGCTCGCCGACGACGGGGTCGCTGTGAACACCGATGCAGATCGGGCTGCAGCCGCGGTCGCCGGTGCCCTGCATGGGACCCTCATTGTGCTGACGGACGTCGACGGTGTCTACCGAGATCCCGACGATCCATCGACACTCATCCAGTCTGTCGACACGCCCGACCAGTATGAAGACCTCCAGGCGGCCGCCGAAGGCTTCATGGGCCGGAAAATCATGGCGGCAGAGGAAGCCTTGGACGCAGGAGCGCAAGAAGTAGTTGTAGCAAATGCCAATACCGAAACTCCGATTCAAACCGCGGTTGATAGCGGGGGCACACACATCCTGCCCGGAGCGATAGCATGAGTGACCATGAAGACAGGACGGGCTAGATCATGAGTGGCTTCATCTTCTCTGAGAAACCAATCCCCATCTCCCACGGAGAGGGCGTTCACCTCTATGATGGCGATGGGACTGAATATCTGGATATGGGTGCCAGTTACGCCTGTGCCCCGGTTGGCCACTGTCACCCAGAGGTGGTCGAAGCCGTCACTGACCAGGTGACCCAACTCATGTATGTCCAGGCATCATATCCCACGTCAGCTCGAACGGCGCTTTATGACCGTCTGGCAACCGTGGCTCCCGGTGATATCCGGAATGTGTGGTTGTGTAATTCCGGGACAGAAGCCAATGAAGCTGCCTTGAAATTCACCAGACATGCGACCGGCAGATCAAAAATCATCGCCACCATGCAGGGATTTCACGGCCGGACGATGGGCGCTCTCGCCGCGACATGGAAACAGCAGTATAAAGACGGGTTTGAGCCCCTTGCAGGTGATTTCGAGTTCGTCCCATACGGTGATACAGACGCACTAACTGCGGCGATTGATGAGGAAACCGCCGCTGTAATCCTTGAGCCAATCCAAGGGGAAGGCGGTGTCAATCCAGCCGATCCAACGTACCTCCAAGCGGCCCGCGAGCGGACGAATGCGGTTGGGGCAGCGATGATTGTTGATGAAATCCAGACGGGGCTCGGTCGAACTGGGACGTTTTGGGCAATCGACAACCACGACATTGTTCCAGACGTCATCACAACTGCAAAAGGACTGGCCAGCGGCCTTCCAATCGGCGCGACCCTCGTCCGCGATTGGATCGCTGACGATGCCGGCAATCATGGGTCAACGTTCTCAGGCGGACCAGTCGTATCGACGGCTGCAGACACCACCTTAGAGATTATCACTCGAGACTCACTTGCTGCGCAGGCAGGGACCGTAGGAGAATATTTCATTCAGGCATTGAACCGCGAACTCGGAGATATGATCCGTGATATCCGTGGTGAAGGGTTGTTACTTGGGGTTGAAGTCAAACGAGGCGCAACGCCCGTACTCCGAGAGCTTGCCATGGACCATGCGATTCTTGCACTGCCGGCCGGCCGGAGTGTCGTCCGCCTGCTCCCACCACTGACGATGACACGAACCCACGCCGATACAGTCGTGGATGCATTGGAGGCAACCCTCGGATGAGTAGCGAAAATGCAGAAATGGCTCGCGACCTCCTCGAAACACTGGTCTCGATCCCATCGCCCACTCGTGAAGAGGATGAGTGTGCTAGGGTGCTCGCGGAGTTCTTCCGCGACCACGACCGTGATGTCTATCGAGATGACGTTGGTAATGTCCGTGCGCCAGGCGACGATAGTGTCTTGTATACCTCTCATATGGACACGGTACCTGGTGCGATACCCGTTCGTGTTGAAGACGGAGAAGATGGACCCGAGTTATGGGGTCGTGGTTCGGTCGATGCGAAGGGTTCGCTGGCGGCGTTGGCTGTCGCCGCTGTCCGAACCGGTGTCTCATTCGCGGGAGTGGTTGGGGAAGAAATTGACTCACGCGGGGCACGCCACCTGGTCACCGACCGAGACCCTCCTGCAGCAGTGGTGAATGGAGAGCCGTCAGGCTGGAATGGAATCACGATCGGGTACCGGGGACTCTTGCAGGGGACGTATGTCGCGACATCGGAGTCCGGCCATACATCTCGACCAGCCAACAATGCGATCCAGGATGCATTCGACTGGTGGTGGGCTGTCGAACAACAGTTCGATACAGACGAATATAAGCCGGTATTTGAACGAGTGACACCGAAACCGGTCCGCGTGGAGGGCGGGATAAGCGACGATGGGCTCGCGGTCGAAGTCACGCTGGATGCTCAATTACGAATCCCGCCATCATACTCGACAGACGAGGTTCGTGAACTCGCCGCTGCCGAACTGAACTCAGGGACTGTCAACTGGAAGGATGCCGTCGAGCCAACGATGCAGAATCACCGCACGGAGGTAGCTCGAGTGTTCCGTGGCGCAATTCGAAGACAGGGTGGTGAACCCCGATTGCTCCGGAAAACCGGGACGGCAGATATGAATATCTATGCCTCCGAATGGGACTGCCCGATGGTGACGTACGGACCCGGGAGTTCAGATCTCGACCATGCGCCAAATGAACATCTTGAGTTACCCGAATTTGACCGTGCAGTACAGGTCCTCACCGATGTCGCAGAGGAGTTACAATGAACTTCTTGAATATTGACGATTTAACGCGGGAACAGGTCTTGGAGGTGATGACGCGGGCTGTCGATCTCAAAGAGAAACATGCCCGCGGGAAAACGGGGACAGCGATGGATGGCAAAAGTTTAGCGATGATATTTGAGAAGCCATCGACCCGGACCAGGGTTTCCTTCGAAACCGGCGCCACGCAACTTGGTGGACACGCGATCTTCCTCGGTCCGGACGACATCCATCTCGGGCACGGTGAGCCGGTAAAAGACACTGCCCGAGCCCTTTCTAGTTATGTTGACGTGATCATGGCCCGGGTCTTCGATCACGCTGACGTTGAAGAACTTGCGAGATACGCGACCGTTCCGGTGGTCAACGGACTCACCGACGACGACCATCCCTGTCAAACACTGGCAGATCTCCTGACTATCCGTGAACGGTTCGAAGGATTTGACGCCCATGTCGCCTGGATTGGCGATGGGAATAACGTCTGTCAATCTTTTGTTCTCGGTGCGGCACTCGTTGGCTTGGAACTCACTGTGGCAACGCCCGAAGCCTATGCCGTCGACGATGCAGTCCTCAATCGGGCGGCCGAACTCGGTGCGGCTCCGAAAACCACCACTGATCCAGCAGCAGCTGCTGATGGCGCCGATATCATTTATACAGATGTGTGGGTCAGTATGGGCCAGGAATCTGAACGTGCAGCGAAACTCGAAACGTTCTCTGAGGGCGGATTCCAAGTGAACGAGGACCTTGTTGATGACCAACTCATTATGCATTGTCTCCCAGCCCACCGTGGAGAAGAAATTACTGATGCAGTTATTGAAAGCGACAATGCCATCGTGTGGGATCAAGCAGAAAACCGTCTTCACGCTCAAAAGGGGTTGTTGACCTATCTCCTCGTGTGAAACCTCATGTCAGATTGCCACTATACTACCACTGTGGGCATCCAGTCACTCGATGCCTCCAGCGGACGAAGAAAGTTGATATCGCGAGTTCAAAACACACGCTGACGGGTATGGGCCTCATCCCCACTAACCGGACATAGAGGCCTCAAGCAATTGCTTGTGCGTAATTCAATCATCCAAAGGCGGCGCCAAACTGATTTGATGTTGAGTACCAGTTGGCGACTCGGAGTGCCAAAACGTCTGACTGCAGGGTAAGGTGGAAGCGAACGTCACGTACCCGGGAACTCATCAATACGAGAGTGAACGTAGCTGGCCCAGGCGTCCAACGTCTCGTGCATCAAGTCACGAGCGTCATCCACAGGTGTCGCGCGATACTGATAGACGTGGCCGCCGCTGTCAAGCAAGCGGCGGCGACGGGTCACGAGACCTTTTTCGAGGAGTGTCGTGAGCCCGCGATTGACGTTGCTCCGATCACGATCAACCGTTTCTGCGAGTTCGGCAACAGTGCTATCCGGTGCCTCGAGGAGCTCGAAGTACAATCGGGTCTCATGGGATTGAATCCCGAATACACACTGTAATACCTCCTCAAAACCCGGCTCTGAGTCAAACATCAAATCTTGGAATCGAGACGGGTCCGGGTCAGTTTCCATGATTCGTTCAATGAGGGCTGAATCGTTAAAGACCTGGTTTGACTCATCAACAGAACGACTCAGTTGAAGTATGCGGCAGATGTCCAAATTTTCAGGAGTGGTGCAACGAAGATTCAGCCGGGAGAATATGCCGCCGGCGAGTTGTTGGAGAAACTTCGAGATGGAGAACGGATCATCGGAAAAACGGAAATGCTCGGAACAGCCGAAGAGCTAACGCTCGAATTCGACAGAGGAACGTATTATTGTAATACCCAGACGATGTGGCACAAACACGAGACACAGGCCGAAATGCGAGCGTGTATGGAACAGCACGGGTATGTGACAGCGGAGTGAATGTATCGGAATCAGGAAACGCACTGCTTTTTGGCGGTCGGGGCTCCAAGGCAAGCAATGACGGAATTATCGTTACCCGAGAAGCCGGTGGCACCGAAAGAGGCAAAGGGTGGCACTTGGCTGCACTGTATCGAATGCGGCCACCAGTATGCGCCTTTCGCTGATGTCATATACACCTGTCGTGAGTGCGGTGGACTGCTTGAGGCGCGGTATGCTAGCTATCCAACATTTGACGCATTTGAGGGACGCGGTGTCTGGCGGTATGCTGCCGCATTGCCCTTTGAACATGGTGTGTCGCTTCCTGAAGGCGATACCCCGTTACACCGTGTACCTCGCCTTGAGGAAGACCTCGCTGTCCGATCGCTTCGCGTCAAACACGAAGGGATGAATCCGACGGGGTCGTTCAAAGACCGAGGGATGACCGTGGGCGTTCAGGTTGCTATGGAACTGAACGTCGACCGATTGGCGTGTGCCTCAACCGGGAATACAGCCGCTGCATTAGCCGCCTATGGGGCACGAGCGGGCCTTGAGACACTGGTTTTACTCCCTGTAGGCAAGGTTGCTGCCGGGAAGATCGCGCAAGCGAGCCTCCATGGCGCCCGTATCCTTGAAGTCGATGGGAACTTCGATGCGTGTCTCGATATTGTCCAAGAGTTAACGAATCAGGGCGAAGCATACCTCTTGAATTCAGTGAACCCGTTCCGGTTAGAGGGCCAGAAAACAATTGGACTTGAGATCTTGGAAGATTTCTTGAGCGATTACGGTCGGTTTCCCGATCGGGTCGTTCTGCCTGTGGGGAATGCAGGGAATACCGCCGCGCTTTACAAATGTTTTCGTGAATTGGTCGCAGCCGGTGCGCTCCCACCCGATGAAGTCCCGATGCTGACTGGTGTTCAAGCGACGGGAGCGGCGCCGATTGTTGAAGCAATTGAAACCGGGACAACCGACACTACGCGGTGGGATGATGTCGAGACTATTGCGACTGCTATTCGGATCGGCGATCCGGTCAACGCACCGAAAGCGTTGCCAGGGATCCGGGAGACGGGAGGGACCGCTGTCGCCGTTTCCGATACGGAGATCACGGAGGCCCAACGCGCACTCGCCGAGGAGGGTATCGGGGTTGAACCGGCCTCTGCTGCCTCGCTCGCTGGGCTTCGCCGATTGCTGAGTGACGGGATCGTGGCGGAAGATGAGGATGTCGTGTGTTTGACGACCGGGCATCTGTTGAAGGATCCCGATGCCGCTGCAGCTGCCGGGAATGATCCGGAACCGGTCGCCGCGAAGACAGCCGACGTGTTAGAACATCTCGGTGCGGTCACACCGGTTGATCAGTAACCCGGCGGATGTCGTCCGGGTGGCTACGCAGCGGATGCCGTGCCGGTATCACCGGATTGCTCTTCGAGTAAGACCTTCTTCGTTGTTTGGCCGGCCGGTATCTTGAGTTCGAGGTGTCCGTGGGTGCTGGCTAGTATCAGTGTGGCCGGGGCATCGCTGTCCACGTCAACGGTGATTTCGTCGTCGATGTCCAGGCCGGCTTCTTCGACCCAGAGGGTCGCCGTCGCGACACCGTCGAGTGTCACCTGGAGTTCATTAGCTGGATCGTGTCGTTCATCGATATTCGAGGATTGCCACTGGACGCCACGGCTTAGATGCCATTTCGGCGTTGTTTGAAATGTCTTGAAGGTGTCGGGCTGTGGGTCTGCGTATCCGTCTGCCAGCGAGATAGCATCGACTGTGCCCGCTTTTCGGTCGTCGCGTGTTTCGATGTCCGATACCCAGTAAGCGCCGTCGTGAACTAATCCGACTTCGGGGTAGTCGAGTTGTGGGACCTGTCGGTAGGTGACGCGTCGAGGGGTTCTGATGACGCGCGACTGTGAGACGAATGATGGGATGCCGTCCCATTGATCGCGTAGGCCCAGCGACAGGTGTGTGCCGGCAGGGAAGAGGTCGTATTGATATCGATACCCGTGTTGTTTGAGGCGGCGGGCGTAGTTTTCGGGTGTGAGAACCGGGACGAGTGGATCGCCGAGTGTGTTCCAGATGAGGAGTGGGACGTGGCGGAGATTGGCAGTGATCTGCAGGGAACTTTCTGGGGTTTCTGTGAATACATTGAGGAAATTACCGCCCCCATCACCTCCGAAGAGGCCGGTGGTCAGCCGGTCTGGGGTGTGTAGGAGGCCGTTCGTGAGGCCTTCAATTGGATCCTCCGTTGCCGGACCCACGATTGAAAAGCCACGGCCGAATAAGTCGGGGCACTGTGCCGCAAGCATACAGGTCCCGAATCCGCCCATCGAATAGCCGCCAAGCGAGACGCGGCTACGGTCGATATTGAATCGCGTCTCGAGGTGGCGCCACGCCTCGAAGACATCGAGTTCCCCTTCTCGCTTATACCAGCGGCCGGGGCCGCGTGCTTGTGGCATCAACACGAGTGCCCCTGTCTCGTCTGCGAGTTGACGGACTAGGTTTGGCATGTAGACAGCATATTGGGTGTAGTTGCAACTCAATGAATGCAGAAGAAGGATGAGCGGGGCAGGTTCGACGATATCGTCGGGGATATAGACGTTGTACGGTTGGATGCGGCCTTCGAGCATATCGTTCTCAACGTCGACGCCCTCTCCGAGATAGTATCGTGATGGATAGAGGAAGGAGAGAAATCCCGACTCAGGGATATGTCGTTCGTCAATCTCTGCATGGAGTTTCTCAAAATCGATGTCGGCGTGGAACGGCGAAATGTCGCGGTCCGCCAGCGCCGTCGCCT
>CAZSSY010000050.1:0-23046 GCA_964609565.1 uncultured Natronomonas sp. | reverse complement strand
CGCCAGTATCGGTCGAAAAACTGGGTGTGTTTGGCTTCTTCGTAAATCTGGCTGGCGATAAACATCTGATCGTTGATATCGTCCAACACCAGCATTAACGGCGCCAAATCCTCCGTCACCGCCTCTTCACCCGCTCCGAACAATGCCAGAAGTGTACGGAGCTCATCGAACTCTCCCTCGGTCATGTCGACCGTCACGAGTTTCTCGAGATCGTCTTCGAGATACGCTGCAGGGATGTCGTCGTAGGGATCCCAGTGGCGGTATACCGCGTTCCGAAAATACCCACCGGCGAACGAATCAGGGTCAATTCGCATCTTGCGGCTCGTGTCCTCGACTTGAGTCATGATACCGGTATGTTCCTTTGTCTCCGTTGGTTTAACGCCGCGTATCCGAGGGTGTTTTTCCCCGATTTGTGTCGATGCACATCCAACAAATAACCGGGTGAGAGTGTCGGGACGACACGGAACAGCACAAGCTACATACCCTACTGGTGGTAACGTTCAGACATGCCTGACGACGCCGAGCATCGTCGCCTCATCATCGCCGGGTCCGGTATCGCCGGGCTCACAGCGGCCATCTACGCAGCCAGATCGAATAATAATCCGCTCGTCATAGAAGGCCCCGAGCCCGGCGGACAACTGACACTGACAACAGATGTTGCCAATTATCCAGGCTTTCCAGAAGGAATCGGCGGCCCCGAGCTCGTCGAAGACATGAAAACACAGGCGAGACGGTTCGGTGCCGAGATTGACCACGGCCTCGTCACCGACATACAGCCGGGACAGCCACATCATATCAAACTCCGCGACGGCATAGTCTATACAACCGATGCATTCATCGCTGCATCCGGAGCATCCGCCCGAACACTGGGTATTCCAGGCGAAGACACACTCATGGGCTATGGCGTCTCCACGTGTGCAACCTGTGATGGCGCCTTCTTCCGCGGCGAAGACATGCTCGTTGTCGGCGGCGGCGACGCCGCCATGGAGGAAGCAACGTTCCTTACAAAGTTCGCAAACACCGTCTATATTGCGCATCGTCGCGAAGAATTCCGCGCCGAAGACTACTGGGTCGATCGGGTCAACGAACAGGTTGACGCCGGCGACATCGAGATTATGCGGAATACCGAACTCCTCGAAATCCACGGCGACCCAGATGCAGGCGTCGATCACGTCACCCTCGCTGAACATCCAGATGGCTATCCGTCTGAAAAACCCGACGACCCAGAGACCCGTCAGTTCACGATGGACGTCGGTGCCGTCTTCCTCGCCATCGGCCACACACCGAATACCGACTACCTTGAGGAGACCGATGTCGTGATGGATGCCACCGGGTATATCAAAACGGTTGGAACCCGTGAAGGCGGTGAGGGCCCTGGGCAAACTCGGACCGACGTCCCCGGTCTCTTCGCTGCCGGTGACGTCGTCGACCACCATTATCAACAAGCCATCACAGCCGGCGGGATGGGTTGTAAAGCCGCCATCGATGCCGACGACTACCTCGAAGACCTAGAACGCGCCGCCGACACCCAACCCGATACCGCCGCAGCAGACGACTAGTCCTCTCGAAGACAGAGTCCTCCCAGAACACCGGAAGCTACATGATACTCACCGGACGGTCCATGTCGTGACAATGCCATTGTCAAGGCGATCAACACGCGTGAGTTCAAGGGCGGGGAACGAGTCGATAAAGCCCTCACCATCGGCTAATGTTGGAGCGTCTCGACCCCCGATCAGGAGTCCGCCCATATAGAGCGACAGCTGGTCGACGAGGTTCGCTTCAAAGAACGAAAAAATCAGTTCACCGCCACCTTCAACGAGGAGGTCCTCGATCCCATTGGCTTCGAGTGTTGAGCACGCCGTTGAGAGATCCACACGGTCCGTTCCTGCCATCATGAGGGACGCTCCGGCGTCCTGAAGTGCGTTCTGTCGATCTGGTGGTGCGGCCTCACTCGTCACGATATATGTAGTTGGCGCACCAGCCAGAATTGCCGCATCGGGCGGTGTCCGACACAGCGAGTCGAATACAATGCGTGCCGGTGGATCGACGGCCGCCTGGTGGATCGTCCGCCGATGCTCCTCATCGTGGGTGGTGAGAGATGGGTCGTCAGCGAGAACAGTCCCGATCCCAACGCCGATGGCATCAGCTTCGCCTCGGAGCCGGTACACACGGGTAAAATCACGCTCGGAGCTGATTGTTACTTGTTCCCGCCGCCGTGTGGACAGCTTGCCATCGACGCTCATTGCAGCATTCACCACCACATGCATACTGAACGTGGAACGGGCAAAGCGGAAAATTGTTCGCCTCCACACCGCCGAATCCTGTCCTAACCACGATACGTTGGCGTCAGCGAGCGGTGAGCTACAGGGATGAATGAACGTCAGTCGAGATTTGGCACAGGTTGCCAGTGATGGAGACGGCCCGGGTCTCATGGGGCTCGACGGCGCCCGCGCTGGGTGAAAACGGGGCGTGGCCTGAAGTCCAACCCATTTATCTGGCTCCCGCATCGATGTGTATTTATGAGTGCCGGATCGGAGGTATCGGCCAAAACGACTGGACGTGCTGACACTGAGAGGGGGCCGATGGTCGGTCGGCGGGCGTTGCTACGCGGGAGTTTGGGCGCGGCGACTGCTGTGGGAGGGGCGGCGGCTGCCGCACCGGTGGCGGCGCAATCGTATGATGGGTGGTTCGATGATGTGGAGAATTATGATGCGACTGTGGATCTCCGGGGCAACGATGAGGTGACTGTGGCAGTCGGAGCGGGTGATGATGGCTTGTTCTTTGATCCGCCTGCCATCCTCGTTGATCCAGGTACGACGGTTGTGTGGGAATGGACTGGTGAAGGCGGTGGCCATAACGTCGTCCACGAACCGGCTGAAGGTGAAAACCCGGTCTTTGAATCTGATATCGTCTCGGAAGCTGGCTATACCTTCGAACACACGTTTGATGACACAGAGGAAGCAGTATACCGGTACTATTGTGCGCCACATCTCGATTTTGGGATGAAAGGAGCAGTCGCCGTCGGTGCAGTTGACGACGAGGTACAGACCCCGAGCGGCGGAGCTGGTGGCGGCGAAGACCAACCCTTAACAATCACGGACACGGCTGTGCTTGGATTCGGGATTGTTATCGTTGCAGTGTTACTGTTAGCAGTCGTGAGACCTGGCCTATTTGACCCGGAAGGCTACTGAACCCATCACCAACGACCGATTCACCTCCCCGCCACTTGGGCCGGCCGGGTCGTGTTACTCGAGGTCAGCAACGTACTCAAAATCCTGTTCACGCGCCTGCGGTGTGGCATCATCCAACCGGATGTGCCACCCCTCAAGGATGCCCGGTTCGTGTTGGGCGTGTGTGAGTGTCGCCCGGATTGCGTGCACGTCCACTCCGTAGTAATCGGGCGGCACGACATGGAAGTAGTCAAGCGCAGTTTGGAACAGGGACCGCATCCCGGCATCATCCTCAAAGTCAAAATGTTTGTAGGCACCGGCAGCCACTTGGACCATCCCATGCAGAAATTTGCTCTCTGTCGTCCCCTGCCCGTAATTGTACCACTCGACTTCAAAACAATCGTGCGCTGCATGGTATGCAGCACTATTGTACAACCGGACGCCATGCACAACCGCTCGACGTAGCGTTGCATGTTCCCATCGGCCATCAGACCGCCACCCAGCCGGATCACCAGCTGGCGGTCGGACTGATGCATCCCGCGTATGCTCGTCCATCAACAACGACGGTAGGAACGCCGTTGCCGTAACTCCTCGGCTCCACCATCCATGATGTCAATAGTAGACCGACCACCGATTTCTGTCTCCAGCCGTGGTGTACCCGATTAGCCAATACGTGTGGTCAGGTGGCTGACGCCGGGGTTCCAATCGCGTATATCGCCGATGAGCAACAGAGAAGCACATACAGGTCTGGCGGTTGTACATACAGTATGAGTGTCATCCTTGAGTTCAGGATTGGAACTCAAGATTTTCGACTCGACCAGGTATTGTCAGGACCGTCCGATATGCAGTTTGAACTCGAACGGCGTGTCCCGCAGAAGGGCTGGAATCGTAGTTGCATAACGGGCGAAATTGAGGTATAAAAGAGCCCAAGTTCTTCGGGGAACTCCTATTCCTAACTGACTGATACTCCCTGGTATGTCACAGCCACGCAAGGGACCGTTCGACAGTCCGCGAACAGACCGCATGAGTTCGAATTGCCACGCGTCGTTCCCTCAGTGCCAGCGCATAGACTGGGAAGAAGCGACGGAACTGGAGTCACCATCGAGTTCCCCGGGGTCGAGGAACTCTACGAACGGTTCTGGGACGAAATACCGAAACCACGGTTCGATCCACCCACAGACAGGTGACATCGATGACTGAAAATAATACCAACGTACTCTTGATCACGGTCGAACGCGACGACGGACTCTACACAGAGGGACTCGAGGCAATTCAAAAGCTCAAGGATGGAGAGTCTATCGACCAACCGACGACGATCACGTTCCCAGACGAGAAGCTACTCGCGGAGACGTTCAACGAGCAGACTTACACACTACTGAACGTGATCAGAGACGAGACACCATCGAGTATCCGGGAGACGGCACGACTCGTCGGACGTGACAAGAAGAACGTCCACGAGGAGCTGACGACACTGGACGCGCTGGACGTTGTCCGGTTCGAACAGGAGGGCCAGTCGAAACGGCCGATCTTTCCCTACGACGACCTCATCATCCGGCCCTTCGGTGATCCGACCGAAGATACCGTCACACCAGCCTAAGCGTAAACGAGACGGTTATCGGTACCTATTGACTCCACTCGCTTGCCAATAGTCGAGGTTTCGAGACATCTACGTCCGAAGGATTTGGTACGTTCGGCGGGATGCTGGAGAACCATCTAATTGATAGTGCTCCTCGAGACTCCACTGGGCGACTGTGACGAGTAACATTAGCTGTGAGATGAATCCCCACCGCCGATCTGTAATTTGTCCAAAACCTGCTGACGCTGCCGCATCTTGTCCTTTGGTGAACGGACGTCGTAGTGCTGATCGATGATGCTCAGCGAGACGTTACACCGCTCGCTGACTACCTCCACCTGAACCTCTGACGTTAGCAGGTGGGTAATGTACCCGCGACGGATCGGATGCGGCGTCACGCTCGACGGACATTTCGAAACTTGGTCGGGATCGACGACCGCCTCGCAATTGGTCGGGTTGCGGTCGTGGGGGCACTCGTCAGATATCTCGCACGGCCGGGACCACTTGTAGACGTACTTCCTGATCGTCGACTTCCCAGCCCGACCGTGCACTGAGGCGAGAAGTGGCTCTCGGCCGTTACTGTCCGTTACGTCCGGCCGCTGGTGGTCCAGGTAGTCATCGAGCACCTCACAGGCCTCCGGAGATATTGCAACCGGCCGCTCGCTCCGCGTGCCGTTCTTGATCGGGGTGTCCGTTTCGGGTCGGTGGACGATGTTCAGATGCGGCGTCTCGGCGTCCGGTTGGTAGTCGTCGACGTCGAGGCCGTGGGCGGCGCCCATCCGCATCCCCGTCTCGGCCAACACGAGCCAGGTGACGTGCTCGACCGTGGCGTACTCGTACTTGGCGAGGTGGTTGACTATCTCCTCGGCCCGGTCGACGTACAGCGTCGTCTCCCGACAGTTCTCGCCGTCCGGAATGGTCGGGACCGTGAGCTTCTTGAACAGGCCAGTCTGGACGGCGTCGATCGTCTCGCACCACTCGATGAAGACCCGTAACGTCGCCATCTGGGTCCGCTCACTGACGACGTTGAGGTCCTGGCGGCGCCAGACCTGGAAGTCGTGGAGGTCCCGGGCCGAGAGGTCGTTCAGGTCGTCGATGCCCTGGTCCTCGCACCATTCGACGAAGAACCCGAGCCGGGACCGATGCCCTTTGACGGTCGCCTCTGAACAATCTCGCCTCCTATCCTCGAGAGACATCTCCACCGCGTCTCGAGGAGTGATCGGTTCGAGCGACTCCGCAGATTCGTCGAGGGACTCAAAAAATCCTGCAGGGAACGCTTCTCTCGTCAGAATCCGTCATTGAGAATTCTCCCTGAAAAAGGAGTTGATGCGTCTAGCCAAGACGTTTCCTTGCGATGCTTCCAACGTGGGATATGACCGCTTCATCAAGCCCTGGCGACGTGTCCAGCGTGACCAGTGCTCGGCTTGACATGGTAGTCAGGGCCCTTGCAGACAAGCGGCGGTGCCTGGTGGTCCGATACTTCCTATCAAAGAACGATGACGTTGCGTCAGTTGATGACCTTGTCTTGTATATCATGAATCACAGCGAGAAATCCGTACCCAAAAGCGGCTGAAACAGTCGTTCCACCATTCTGTTCTCCCGAAAATGGCTGCCCAACAGATGGTTGAGTATGACGCTCGGAGTCAAACAGTGCGGTATTGTAGCTCACCTGTTGTGGAACACCTTCTGTCACTTATCCCCGAATCAAATCACGGTCGAGAATAAAACCACGCCTATCCACTGTCACTAACGGACATCGACTCAAAGATGATTTGCGGGTCGATTCCGTAGAGGTTTAACGACTCCATGTCGTTGATGGGAGTGCGGGCTACGCGGTGAGTTGAGGCCATGATGACAGACATGACGGACCGGCTGTCACGTTGTGTGCGAGGGTAACCAAGCCTGGAAACGGTGGCGGACTCAAGATCCGCTCCTGTAGAGGTCCAGGGGTTCAAATCCCCTCCCTCGCATCGCCATGGTCACCATGCATCGATGCGGAAGACCTCCCGCACAGGGGCGTCTTCCCTCGCAATCCCTCTTTCTTCAAACAGGAACGGTAGACATCGTACTGATTCTCATGGATCGGTGGATCCTGTCTGGATGCCTCGCCGTCGCTCCCACCAGCTGATGGATGAGCTGTTCGATCGTCTGTGACACCCTATTTCGGCAGGCAACGGACTCGCCACGACCGGAGCGGTTGCAAGTCTGGACCGACGAATGCTCCACCAGTGGTGGTAGTGATAGTGATCCTGGCTGTGGAGGTGTGAGAGGCGACCGGAAGCGTGAAACCATCCCGGGACGGGATGGTCGACATGGCATGGTCAGAGGAGATTGATCTCGCTCGTGCGTGGCTGGCAGTCTTTGGTGGTGGTTTGATTGTCATAGCCACAGCGGCGATTGTATTCCCTCGTCGCGTCTACGACGGCTTCTTATGGCGGTATTTTTGGGGGCCTGTGGATGCAGACGCTCATGGAGCGGCATGTGCTGTCCGTTCAGGTGGCACCACCGAACGGTTGTACAACGCGAACGCCTGCACCTCTGCGATGGCGGACGGAATCGTTGCCGAACCCGGATATACCGCGATTTCGACCATTAGTTATGCGGTCGTTTTGGTGTTCATGCTTATCGGCGTCTTACTGCTGTTGCGAACGCTCGATGTAACGATGTCTCCTCGACTGTATTTTGCATTGTTCCCGTTTATGCTCTTAGGAGGTGCACTCCGGGTTGTTGAAGACGTGAACGCACAGTTCCTCCGTGAAGGTCTCGGGATGCTGGTCCCGTTTCCCGCGGTTGCGCTCATCATCAGTCCATTCATCTATTTTGTGATGTTTTTCTTTACTCTCGTCGCATTGCTTGTGGCAATTGGCTACGCCAACCGGTTTCACTTCGAGGATTTTGAACCGTTACTTGCGGGTATCGGGACGATTGCTGTCTTCATCACGGTCGGCGTGCTCTTCTATATCTCTGCGAGTTATGATGCCGTCGGGTTTCATCCTCTCGTTGCCGTTATCACACTTGGATTGGCAACGCTGATCACCGGCGTCGTCTGGGTCGGAACGGAACGAGTTGCACCCGTAATCAATGAGGGGACGGGTACGATGGGGATACTTGTCATCTGGGGGCACTCAGTCGACGGTGTTGCCAATGTGGTCAGTCTTGATTGGACAGCCGCCCTCGGCGTCCCGGTTACCTATGGCTCAAAACACGTCATTAATGAAGCGACCGTCCAGTTCACGTCCGCAATCCAACCGATGTGGTTGTCAGAAACGATTGGGACAGCATGGCCATTTATTCTCATCAAAGTGGCGGCAGCCATAATCGTCGTCTGGGTATTCGACGCACAGATTTTCGACGAAAGCCCCCGATACGCCTATCTCCTGTTGATCGCTATCCTCGCGGTCGGACTCGGCCCAGGGACTCGGGATATGCTCCGTGCCACTCTCGGCATCTAATCGAGTCGTACATACTGACGTGAGAGATGCCGAGTCCACTACGGGACGTGATTCGAATGTAGATGTTGACGAGCATTTTTTACATTGAATACCACAATCTGCAAGACATGGTTGATAAGGGAGAACTCCGCCAACAAATGCTGGACGCATTTACCGGCCCGGAATATCCAATCCATAGTCCGATGGATCTTGTCCCTGCCCTCCCCCATGGCCCCACTACGACGTTTGAATCGGGTGAATTTTCGATGACAGCGATGGAACTCAACACGAAGTTGGGAGGCGGTGATTTTCCATATGAATCGCCTGAAGCATTCGTTGATGATATCCTCGCACAACTGGAAACGCACGACCACGAATAAGGGTGTCTGAACCAGCAACACAGATGCCACCACGACTACCGCCGGGGAGATAGAGTGGTCATCCTGGTGTCATCGCCCAGGTACGTATTGTGTGACGGACAACTCACAGTCAGTCGTCGGGAGCAGCCGTCTCGGGTGGACTGCTGGCTGAGTCGGATTGCAATTCGTTAATGCCGGCGCCTGTTCCGGCGACAATGAGTGTATCGTCTGCGGATATTTCGAAATCAGGCGGTAACGCTGTATGGAGTTGTCCATTCCTGAGGATACCGATGAGAGTGATGTCCTCATGATTGTCGAGGAGTGTGGTTCGTGGATGCATGCCTTCAAACCCGACTGCATCCAGATGAGTCACTTGAATACGGTCTGACAGTGCCATCACTGTTTCATCGAAAATATCAAGCGTTGTCATCCGAGCGGCGACTTTCGGATACGAGAGGACGTAGTCTGCGCCGGCTCGATACAGCTTGTTAGTGTGGCGAACGTCGTTGGCGGCAACGAGTATCTCCATGTCTGGATTTACGTGGGCGGCAATCAGGGTCGCACGAACCGCCGCTTCGTCATCCGAGAGGCTGATAATTGTCGTGGCGGCATCCGTGACGTTGGCAGTATGAAAGGTCTCTACGGTTGTTGCATCGGCCACCACGTCCACGGGATCGAACGCTTCTCTATCGACAGTAGTCGTCTCGACTCCCGCTTTCTGGAGGATGGTGTCAGCTGTTGATCCGATTATCCCGTGGCCGAGAATAACCACCGGGCCGGTTTGCGGACGGCGGCACTCGATGTTTGTCAGCGCCTCCATCTCATTCAACTGTGCCGCTGTCCCGGCAATCACAAGAACAGTATTCCGCCCTATCCGGTCTGCTTGATTGAAAGACGTGACAAATTCCCCGCGGACCCACGCGCCAATCAAGTGGGCTCGAGATGCCGTCAATTGGGTGAATTCCGTAAATCGGCGACCGTAGATAGAACTGTCGACAGTTACTGGGAATTCCCCGATTTCCAAATCAATGTCGGCACCCTCGATATCGTCGAGGTCAGACACGATGACGTTTTGTGCTTTATCAGCGAGACTTTTACCAAGTCGATGTTTGGGTGAGAGGACGGTTGATGCACCGGCAAACCGGAGGTATTGGGAGTGAGCCGGTTCATCAATGAGACTGATGATGGATACATCATTATCCGCACTCCGGATGGTGAGAGTTGCTCCGATTCCGTCTGTGTGACTGTTGTCGATAACGACAGCTCGAGCCTCGGGGATATTGGCGTCATCGACAGAGTCTATAGTGGACAAATCACCGGTGATTACGTGTTGACCCTTTTGATAGAGCTGTTTTGCTTGTTCACCGTCGCGTTCAACTACTAAGTAGTCCTGGTCGCGCGTTTCGAGGTCCTCGATTAACGCAGAGTAAACCTGTTCAGTTCCCGTGATGACGACGTGGTCTTCGATATCGGCGACGGCGTTTGGTATCTGTGGTTCGATGAAAATATCCCGCAGCCAGGGAACGATAAAGAGCGGAAGCGCAATGAAGAGGTACGCGACACCGGTAAATTGGGCAACGATGACGAGGATCTGCATGAAGGTGCTGTTCCAGGGGGCATCTTGCCCGTATCCGGTCGTCGTGATGGATTGGACGATGATGCCGGCTGCCTCTCGCAGATTCCGAGGGTCACCTTCAAATGTCGTCATACCCCAGCTGTATAGCAGGGTTTGGAGAGAGACGATGACGAAGAACGACGTAATATAGAGGATGAGGCGCCATCGACGTTTGACGACCCCGATGATGTCGCGATGTGACCACCTCATCCATCCAAGTCGCTGCGAAAACGACAAGAAGAGTCAGCCAACCAGTACCACCAGGCCATCAGTTGCATCTACCATCTGCAACGAGTTAGATGGCCCGTTGCACGCAGCAAATTGTGATCTATCCGTTGGTATTCATCGTGCGTTTACCAGCGAATGGTAATTCTGCGATACCAGGTTGAGATGCTCTGGCCGTGGGGAGCCTGGAATACGGTTTGGTGTCGATTGGCTAGAAGAAGACTGTGCCGTGGTGACGGGGCCTATCGTTGCGTTGTTTTGTCTTGTATGTGTCAAGTCGAACTTCGAGTTGTTCTCGGAGGTCACCGGCAGGGACGAGTTCGTCGATCTGCATTTTGCTCGCCTGTTTTTTGATATCGATGTATTTATCGAATTCCTGTTTGGCGGACTCGATAAATGCGTCTTTCGCTTCGTCGTCCATCTCTGCTATTTGGCCGCCAAACAGGGCGTGAACAGCCGCATCAGGCCCCATGACGGATATCTCCGCAGACGGGAGTGCAAGTGTTGCATCAGGCCCGAATGAGGGGCCTGCCATCGCGTAGATACCGGCGCCGTATGCCTTCCGAGTGATAACACAGAATTTGGGGACTTGAGCATTCGATGTCGCGTAGATAAATTTCCGGCCTTTCCGGAGAACCCCTTCTTTCTCAACTTGTGACCCAATCATATACCCCGGTGTATCGCACAGATAGATGAGTGGAATATTGTAGGCGTCGCAGGTCCAAACGAAGCCAGCGCCTTTATCAGCGGAATCAGGGAAGATTGCACCGGATACGTGCTCTGGTTGGTTTGCGACAACACCGATGACTTGGCCATTAATTCGGCCGAGGCCTGTAACCAGCTCAGGAGCGAATTTCGGCTTGATTTCGAGGAACGAGTCTCGGTCAACGATACGGTGAATGACCTCGTGGACATCATAGGCTTTGTTCGGTTCACCCGGAATGACGTCATCGAGACTGTATGGATTCTTCTTTGGGGGCCGTGGTTGGCTGCTCGGGGGTGCGTCCTGGTAACTTTGAGGGAGGAATCGTAGGATTTCTTTTGCTTTCTCAGCAGCGGTTTCTTCGTCGGGGACAACGAGGTCTGCACTACCGGAGTATTCGGCATGTATTTGGGGACCGCCGAGTTGCTGCATATCAGTGTTTTCCCCTGTCATTGCCTCAACGATACGAGGAGATGCAATAGCCATACCGGCGATGTCTTCGACCATGATGAGAAAATCACAGAACACGGGGGTATAGGCAGATCCGGCCACGTCAGGGCCATATAGAACACCGATTTGGGGGATTTCGCCCGACATCCGGCATTGGTTGTAGAACATTTTGCCGCCCCGGTAGCGATCCATATGGGTATCCCCTGGTTCGCGTTCTTCGGCGTTGAGTCGCGCTCCGGTGGAGTCGACAAGTCGAAGCATGGGGATGCCGAGATCCATCGCTCGTTCTTGGATCCGAATGACTTTTTCAACACCCATTTGTCCGAGTGACCCGGCTTTGACGGTGTAATCATTGGCAGTGAACGCCACTTTTCGGCCATCGATTCTGCCGACGCCCGTGAGAAGACCGTCGGCTGGGAGATCGTCGTCATCTCCATAGCGAGCGAAGGTTCCATCTTCGTATTCGATCTCGTCGAAAATCATATCGAGACGATCTCGGACAAATACTTTGCCGAGATCCTCGATTTTCTCAAAGCCACGATCGGGCCCGCCGGCAGTGATATCTTCGATGTCCTCGCGGATGGTTTCTTCCCGTTCGGTGATGACGGCTCCTTCGTCACTCCAGTTTTCGCCCGCTTCGGCAATGGTCCCGTCTGTGCCAACGAGTTCGACGCCTCGGCCGAGGTGTTCGGAAACGGCTGTGGCGATCACCTGTGCAATTTCGTCGTCGGTGTCGTTGTCGATCTTTATCTCCATAGTCGGTGACTGGAAACTCACAGTATGTTTAGAGTTTCCGGGTTTCGTGTATGCCGAGATATACCAACGCAAGCTAATAACATTGTGGGTCTCGATGGTGGTTCCCCGACCCCGGAAACTCTATCATCGTGGATTATTTACTCAGACCATGGCTCAGGGTGAGACCGAGGTACTCGACATGATCCGTGAGTCTGTCCGCAGCATTGCGGCTGACTTCGATCACGACTACTGGCGAGAACATATTCAAGACAAAAAATTCCCCGAACAATACTGGCAAGCACTTGCCGACGACGGATGGCTCGGCGTAACCATCCCAGAAGAATATGGCGGGGAAGGCCTCGGGATGCTCGAGATGAGTATCATTATCGAGGAACTCTCACGGGGCGGCGGCCAAGGCGGAATCATCTTCGTGTTGACACCCGTCTTCGGTGGGATTGGCATCCAGCGGCATGGAACAGAAGAGCAAAAAGAGAAATATCTCACCCAGATCGCGAATGGGGACACGAAATTCTGCATGGCGCTCACCGAACCGGAAGCAGGGACAAACACGCTCAACATCCAGTCGTTCGCCGAACAAAACGGCGATGAATTTCTCGTCAACGGACAGAAAACCTTCATTAGTGGTGTCGAAAACGCCGATTCGATGCTTCTCGTGACCCGAACATCAGAGTTCGATCGGTCAAACCCGACCCACGGTGTCACGTTGTTTATCGTCGACGACCCGACAGACCACGATGGACTCCGGCTGTCAGAAATCGATACGACTGTCCCCTGGTTCGAAACGCAATACCAAGTCCAATTTGATGACTTCCGAGTCAGCGAAGACGATATACTTGGAGCGAAAGACGGTGGACTCTACCTCCTCTGGGATACCCTCAACACGGAACGGCTCGGTGGCGCCGCCTCTGCGTTGGGCGGGGGCCTTCGCGCCATCGATCTCGCCGTCGACTACGCCCAGGACCGCGATGTATTCGGACAGCCAATCGGTGCTCATCAAGCCATCCAACATCCAATCGCGGAATCGTATGCGAAACTGATGGCAGCACGAGAAATCCTCTATAAGGGCGCCAAAAAGTGGGACAATGAAGAAGAGTGTGGGCTGGAAGCAAATGTCGCTAAGTTACTGACCTCTCGGGCTGGCACGGAAGCTGCTGATAGGGCTATTCAGGCTCATGGTGGTAACGGCTTCACTCACGAATATGAGGTGTACGACATCTGGCAGAATCTACGGTTAACACAGACCGCCCCCGTTTCGAATGAGATGGTATTGAATTTCATCGGCGAACATGAATTAGGGCTGCCGCGCTCGTATTGAACATCGCACTGCGATGCCTTCCCGGTCGCCATACACGGCGGCGAGTGATGTTGTCTCACTGATGGCCGTATCCGTTGACTGAAGTGGCGTAAGGTTATTCGTGAGCGGCTGTTTCTGTGACGGGGTGGTAGCTACCTGTCGGAAATGGATAGATTGGAGAGGCGATTTAGACTGCCGGTTAAAATGCCCGAAGGCATATGGGTACGCCGGTCGTCGCTGTCGGCATGATAGATGAGACTGTCGAAGAGATATCTGAGATGCAGACGCATTCCTCTTCGACCGTAGCCATCAAGGCAGCAGAAGCGTTGCGAGAGCTTGTCGGTCGGGAGTATGCGACTGTCGATGAGTATCTCCGGTCGCTTGACCGGAATAGTAGTGCTCTGCGTCGCGCGAATCCCTCCCATGCGTCCCTTCATAATACGCAGCGAGCAATAGTCTCGCGTGTGGAGGACGCTGCACCTGATTCGGTTGAGGCGGCGAAAGCAGCGAGTGAGTCTGCGATTGAGTCGGTGGTAAATGATGTTGAAATTGCGAAGCATGAAGCGGCTGCGAACGGCGTCGATTTTTTGTCCGATGGGGTCACGGTGTTGACGCATGATTATTCCTCGACAGTGTTGGAGGCGATTGAACTTGCGGCGAGTGAGGGACGTCATATTGAGGTGTATGTGACTGAGGCTCGGCCACGGTTTCTCGGTCGGAAAACGGCGCGGACGTTATCGGGTGTCGATCGGGTGGACACGACCTTGATTGTCGATAGTGCTGTGGGGCATTATCTGGACCGGTGTGATCGGGTCGTGATTGGCATGGATTGTATCGTTGATGATGTCTTGTACAATCGAGTTGGGACGTTCCCTATTTCGGCGACTGCGGCTGAATTGGCGGTGCCGGTATCGGTGTTTGGGTCAAGTGCAAAGCTGATTGAGACGGGGTTTGCGTTTGAGAATGATTATCGGTCGACGAGTGAGGTGATGCGTGAACCGGCGGAAGGATTCAGAGTTGAGAACCCGGCGTACGATGCGACACCGACGCACCTGTTAGAGAATGTTGTGACAGATGATGGTGTCCATAAGCTCTAATAGTGGATTGTCGATGCTGGCGTGAGATGTCTGCGGGGTGAAGTTGGGTTGGCTGATGATGGTATGGCCGCAGGCTGGGCATTCGACGTTTGTCCGGTGTTCGTCGGAGGTCGTGGTGGTGAATGTCCAGTGGTCGTCCACCGGTGCCTCTCGGTTGCAAGCTGGACAAAACAGGACGGCTTTCCGGCTTTGGATTCGCTGGGTTTTGGTTGGGCTTTCTGTCATTACCTTGTTGTGAGCGGTCGACAAATATATGCTTGATGCCTTGAATGGCAGAAAAAGGTATTACATGTATATATTTGTAATTGAATGGGGAACTATGCGGGGGTCGGTGGTCACGGTCATCAACTTGGAAAGAAATGACGTGTTCCAAGCGCGTTATTGGAACGTGCGACTTATCTCGGGCTCATCGGGTTCCTGTCCCGGTCCGAATCTCTCCTCAATCTCCTCGTAGCGGTCGCGAGTTTCATCATCAACACTCGCTTGCACATCGTCAAGGGCCATCTCGAAATGCTCCCGAGTGATGCGGACATTATCCACACTCTTCGATGTTTCCTCGGGAGACACCCTATTGATGAACTCCCGTGTCGCTGCCATCGACGCTTCCCGACAGACCGCCTCAATGTCAGCACCTACGTAGCCATCGGTCCATTCAGCCAGTTCATCCAAGTCGACATCGTCGGCCAATGGCTTATTGCGCGTATGGACCTCGAAGATAGCCCGTCGAGCGTCCAAGTCGGGGTCTGGGACATGGATATGTCGATCCAGCCGGCCCGGTCGGAGCAATGCAGTGTCGATGAGGTCCGGTCGATTCGTCGTTGCGATGACCACAACATCTTCCAGATCTTCGAGCCCATCCAACTCAGTTAAGAGCTGCGAGACGACACGTTCACCAACTCCGGAATCACCGAACCGTTGGCCTCGTTCACCGGCAATAGAGTCGATCTCATCGAAGAACACGACCGTTGGCGCATTCGATCTGGCCTTTTCGAAGACCTCCCGGACTCCTTTCTCCGACTCACCGACGTACTTGTTCAGTAATTCGGGGCCTTTGATGGAGATGAAGTTCGATTGGGCCTCATTGGCGACGGCTTTCGCCATGAGGGTCTTCCCCGTCCCGGGTGGGCCATACAGAAGCACGCCTTTTGCGGCCTCCATATCCATTGCCTCAAAGACATCCGGATATTCAAGCGGCCACTGGATCGTTTCACGGAGGCGTTCTTTCGTATCTTCGAGTCCACCGACATCTTGCCACGAGATGTCAGGAACTTCAACGAAGACCTCACGGAGCGCCGACGGTTCGATGCCCTTCAACGCATCTTTGAAGTCTCGCTCAGTGACCTGCATCGACTCGAGGATGTCAGCATCGATTTCATCCGACTCAAGGTCGAGTTCGGGCCGGATGCGTCGCAGTGCATTCATCGCTGCTTCTTTGGTGAGACTCTCGATGTCAGCCCCGACGAAGCCGTGTGTGTTCTCCGCATACTGGTCGAGGTCAATTCCATCAGCGAGCGGCATACCGCGCGTGTGGACTTGAAGAATCTCTTTCCGACCTTCTTTGTCGGGGACGCCGATCTCGATTTCCCGGTCGAACCGTCCTCCACGTCGAAGGGCTGGATCCAGCGCATCAACCCGGTTGGTGGCGCCGATGACGATCACGTCACCTCGTTCGTCGAGGCCATCCATCAGGCTGAGGAGTTGAGCAACTACACGTCGTTCCACGTCACCGCTGGTCTCACCCCGTTTTGGCGCGATCGAGTCGAGTTCGTCGATGAAGACAATTGCCGGGGTATTTTCGGCGGCTTCTTCGAAGACCTCGCGGAGTTGCTCTTCGGATTCTCCGTAATATTTCGACATAATTTCGGGCCCGGAGATGTTCGTGAACCGAGCATCGATCTCGTTGGCCACTGCTTTCGCCATGAGGGTTTTTCCTGTGCCCGGCGGGCCATGTAGGAGGACACCTTTGGGTGGCTCGATGCCGAGCTGTTGGAACAGCTCGGGGTGTCGCATGGGGAGCTCGATCATTTCTCGAACCTGTTCGAGTTCCGCATCCAGCCCACCGATGTCTTCATAGGTGACTGTCGGCGTTGGACTTTCACCGACTGTACCGGTGCCGCCGGCTTGTCCAGCAATTTGTTCGGCGGGTTTCTCACTTACTGTAATTTCGGTTGAATCGGTAACGACGACCGTGCCGCTGGGTTCTGTGTCGGCAATTTTCAGTGGAATTCGTTGACCGCTTCGGGATGAAAGCGGGCCAAGGCCGAGTGAGAACGGGACATTTTGGCCTTTTGTGACGGCCTGTCCGCTCAATTTATCTCGGATGTGTGGACCGATGTTCCCGCGGATCCGGAGGTTTTGTGGGAGGGCGACGGTGATTTGTTTGGCTGGATTGACGTCCGCGGATTCTATCTCGACGGTGTCGTCAATCCCGACATCTGCCTCTTGTCGTAGCCGGCCGTCTATCCTGACGACGCCGTTGCCTTCGTCCTCGGGATAGCCTGGCCAGACTCGGGCGACGGCGCGGGACTCACCGCTATCTATAACGATATAGTCCCCGTTTTCGAGGTCTAATTCTTCCATTGCTGCGCGGTCGATGGCTGCGAGACCCCGTCCGGCGTCTTTTTGTTTGAGGGGTTTTACCGTCAGCTTCATCTGTTATTGCTCCACCTCGATAGTGACGATTCCGTTGTTCATAATACCACGGGAGGCTGATGGGGGAACATCGAATTCGTACTGTTCGTCATTGATGACGATGATCGCGGTATCGTCGATGACATCGATATCACCGTCGACGTGGCCGAAGTCTGCGATCATGATGGATTCGTCGTCATAGTCGTATTGCCGCACCATGCCGTCGGTGGCGCTACGTACTGCCTGCTCAAACGCATTCATACTAACTCAAAGTTAGTTATCACCATATTTATATCTTTCTTTTTTGCTTATATACCATCCCCGGATTCCGGACATCCAATGGAATTGTACTTCACCTCGAACTTCACAAAAATACGCCACCAGCCCTCGCCGCGTTTATTCCCTCACCGACCCACCTCATCTCCATGGACACCGTCACCCACCATGGCCGCCAAACCGCCTACCGAACAACCAATCTCGACGAGGGACCCCGAATTTGCTACATCCACGGAGCCGGCGGCTCCCACCAAATCTGGGTCAATCAATACGGCAACCGAGACGGACCCCCCGCAGTAGCACTCGACCTCTCCAGCCACGGCGACAGCGACACCATCGAAACCAAACCAGGCCACCCAACCCTGGAAGCATACAGCCACGATGTCACTGCCGTCTGCCAGACCACCGAATCAACAGTCCTCTGTGGTAACTCGATGGGCGGCGCAATCACCCTCTGGACCGCCCTCGAACGCAATCTCACACTTGACGCACTCATTCTATGTGGCTCCGGCGCAAAACTCGGTGTCGACGACGGGATATTAGACGCCCTCGCCCGAAACTACGAGAGCGCGATCGCATCACTCCAGACCCCCAACACCCTGTTCCATAACCCAGAACCCGACCTCCTCGATGTCACAAAACGAACATTTCTACAAACCGGTCAAACTACCACTCTTCGAGATTTCCAGACCTGCGATACCTTCGACATCCGCGACCGACTCGAAGAAATCACCCTCCCAACACTCGCTATCTGCGGAGAACACGATCCATTAACCCAGCCCCGATTCCACACCTATCTCGCCGATAACCTCCCTGACTGCACATACGTCGAAATCCCCGACGCCGCCCATCTTCCCATGCTCGAACAACCAGCCGCAGTGAACGACGCCATCCGCTCATTCCTCCTCTCGGAGTGACCTAATTCTGAACAACCCACAAGTCAACCCAAGAATTCCCACGGACCACATTCACCTCGACTTCTGGTCGGCCACCGGTCCGATGGCTTACTCAATCCGTTCAGCAGCGTCCTTCTCGATGAGAACCTCAGCATTCGGTGCCGGTAACGTCACGACATCATCCATGCCAAGTTCATAATCACGGTCATCGGCACCCACCATCTCCCCAACCTCGGCCGTAATCCGAACCGTTGTCCGCGGAATACCCGGCACCTCATCAGACGGGGCCGCCTGATTCGTCTTCTCCTCGCTGCCGCCAGTGCCGACTGCATTCTCGTCTGAGTCAGGCGAAGCCTCCGACTGGCGCTCCGACCCATCATCTGTGAGCTGTTCCTCATCCGGAACTGGTGGCGCCTCCGCCGATTGGGTCGCTCCCGGGTCGGCTGCCGACGAGTCACTCGCGGCAGTATCGCTACCGGATGCCGCATTTTGACTCGGGGCATCCCCCATCACGTCAGCCACGGGCACGTCTGCTGATTCCCCGGTCGACGACGCGGACTCTGAGTCATCCTGCTGTGACGCCGTCTCCGTATCTGCGGCGGAAGCCGAAGTGGCCGCATCGTTTTTGGATCCAGACTGGTGATCCGCATCAGATTCGAACTCATCTGACACAGTAGAGTTGTCAAGAACGGCCAAAATAGTTTCCCTGTTCTGCTCGATGCGGCTGACTAAATCTTCAAAAAGATCTCGTTCTTCATCAGTTAACCCATCATCGTCCACCGGCATGCCAGCAGCCGCGATTGATGCCTTTTTCACAACCTTCCCGACACGTCGCTCATAGATGGCTTCGACAGTCTGTTCGGCGGTCTCGATATCATCACTCAACTGGCTGATTTCGGGTTCAGAAAACGGATTCTCTGCCTGCTCTACTTTCCGGGCACGCTCATCCATCAAACCTTGAATGAAGTCACTCGCTTCTCGATAAAACGTAGCACGGAGATGTTGCAATTCGCTCGATTGTCGTTCTCGTGCTTGGACCGATTGAAGGTCGTCGAGATTCATTCTTCTGCTTTCTCCGCATCGCCGCGGGCCATGGCGAAGATACCCACGTACTCTGGAACGGAAGCCACTCCCGCTGACAGCCTAAAGGTTTCCCCATCAAGTTCAATCGTCGACGATTCATCCAGCCGGATTTGTATCGTTTCATTGCGAAAAGTCTCAGGGATCGCATCGATGAGCGGGTCAAACGCAGTGATATCCCCGCGGTCGATCGGTTGAACCGCAAGGCCTGATCCACCATGGAGGCTCTTGGGAAGCCGGATCAACCGATTAATATCGGTCGTGACCGGTTCATCAATCGGCGCCGTCTGCGTGTTCAGGACTTCGTCATGGATAACACTGGCGATGCTATAGATCGCTGGATGGATATCGATATTGCCCTCCGCGATCTGGTCGTAATTGTCTTGTGCGGCTGTCAGTGCGGCTGTAGCTTTTCCCTCACCGATGCCATCGAATGTTTGGAGTCGGTCAAGGGCCCGTGCCTCGTCCATCGACAGCAGCTCGTCAAAAAACGTGGCTAACCGATCGCGCGTTCGGCCAGCCCACCCGCCGTCGGGGAGTGACCGTTTTTGCGCCGGCGAGGACCGACCGGCACTACCGGCAACGGATTCGGTTCTGACAATGTCGTCGAACGTGACATCGCGGCCTAACACGTAATCAACGATCTCTCGTCGAGCTGTTCGAGTGAGTCCCCGGACAGCTTCATCACGGACATGAACATGGTAGCCGCGTCCACCGGAAAAAACAATGGTGAGATTTTCAAATGCGAAATCTGATTCCAATAAATCGAGTAATCGGTAGAGTGCATCCTTGCACGTTTCGAGCATCTCGGCGTAGCTGTCCTCCGCTGGATCGACGTCCGGGAGATGATCAGCGTCTAGGTCGAAGATGAGATCGGATCCCTGCCAGTCTTTTTGCCCCATACTTTCCGCATTCGGCTCCGTATACCGGCCAGCTGAAAAGTAGACATGGCGGGGTCGTTCATCAGCCAGGAAATCACTGAGGTCACCGCCGCCGACCAGGTCCAAGTATGCGTGATGACGGATCATTGTGGTACCACCGCTACTCCAAGTGATATATCCCCACTCCCGTTCGTTGCCTGCTGGTGGCGGTGTAATCGTGTTTCGTCGGTAATAGTCACCGAATCGACCTCTGAGATACTCCCGAGTGCGACTATCCATAGCCGATTGGTTACTCACGACGGCATACCTGGTGATGTTGTCTCATTCCTAGTCTCCAGGCATAAATCGAGAGAGTTTCGATGCGAGGCCACCGTCGCCTAATCGGAGATAATACGCGTCACCACGGTCTTCGTAGTAGTTTTCGACGCGACGCTCCACTTCAAATCCGATGTGTTTGTAGAAGGCAAGCGCGTCATCGTTCGTTGCCCGTGCATGACAGGTAACAGACCGGTGATCATCGGCGACGGCAGCTACGAGTTGTCGTCCAAAGCCTTCGCCACGGTACTCTGGATTGACCGCTAAAAAGAGGATATAGCCGTCACGGCGTGTTGCAGCGAACCCGACAAGGGTTTCATTATCGTATCCTGGTTCCACGAGAATATAAACGCGAGATCGGCGATATGCATCATTAAAGAATCCGCGTCGTTGTTTTAGAACCTCTTCTTCTTCCCGGATTTGTTCTTTGAGGTCCCAAGCGTCCTCGACAAAGTCGTCGTCACCTGTACCCACAACCCGGGTGTCGATGGTGACACTCACTATCAGAATCTATAACGGGCTGAAATATAACTCCACCGCCCAGATTGCACGTCATAGGTGGGTGCGCAACCGTCAGGAACCGTATCCGTCAGCACCGACTGACGAGCATGAACCTACCGGAAATCCCACTGATTTGGCTATGAATCCGTCATCGACGATCGATCATATTACCTCAGCGTGGATGAATAATGAACGGTGATCGAATGACCCGTGGTGGACCACGTCACCGTTACACGGGCCACTATGATCACGCGAACCATCCAGATCTCCCTGCCGTGGACGAGAAGCCAACAATTATCTCCGCTGGGGCTGGATGTCACTACGCCAGCGGTACTACACGGGGCACTCCTCTAGCAGCCACCGATCGGGATACGGATGAAAGACGTCGACTACGAGAGATGGGATACAAACTCAGAAATCACACCGCCGATGTTGCCGTTGAAGCCCACGGCCCCGACCTTGACACTGTCTTTGCTGGCATTGCAGCAGGTTTGACAGCGGCGCAATGTGAGGACATTCCGACAGATCAAGGAGCACGATTTTCGATCGTCGTCCAGGCCGAATCGAGGGAAGCAGTCCTCTTTGATTATCTGGATGAACTCATCTACCAACGCGATATCCGCAGCGTGTTACCGGCTGACCACGATGTCCACGTTGTCGGGAATGAGACCTGGATCGTGGAAGCGTCTGCCAGAGGGATCCCATTAGAGTCCATTGCCGCTCGAGAAGTCAAAGCGGTCACGTATTCAGACATGGAGCTTGAAGAAACACCTGACGGCTGGCGCGCCTACGTTGTATTCGACGTTTAACAGCCTCGGCACCAAAGCAATCTTAATAGAGATTATCGATGTCATCCTCGTAATAACTGTGTTCCTCAGCTGGAAAGTCACCCTGTTTGACGGCATCCGCATACGCTGTGATAGCTGACACCATTTCCTCCCGGACCGACCCGAATTCCTTGGCGAAAGGCGCAGTCTGGTCGGCGAGCCCGATCACCTCATCGACGACAAGTACTTGGCCGTCACAATGAGGACCAGCGCCGATTCCAATCGTTGGGATATCAATGGCGTCAGTCACTTGCGCTGCCAAATTCGCCGGGATATGTTCCAAGACCAGAGAGAATGCGCCGGCGGCTTCGTGGTCGCGAGCCAAATCAAGAATTTGATGTGCGGCCTCGTGGTCGGTTCCTTGCCGATAGAGCCCGATTTCATTTTCCCGCTGTGGAGTCAATCCTAAGTGTGCCTGTACGGGAATACCGAGTCGCGTTAACTGTCGAGTCAACTCCACGGTATGTGGGCCTGATTCAAGTTTGACGCCTGTAGCGCCGGCCTCTTTCACCATCCGCCCGCAGTTTTCAATGGCGTCGGCGTTATCAGCACCATACGACAGGAAGGGCATATCCGCAAGAACGAGAGCATCGTCGGTGGCTCGTGCAACCGCCGCGGTGTGACTCGCAATCTCGTCCACCGTGACAGGGAGCGTTGACTCGTATCCAAGGCGGACATTTCCCATCGAATCACCGACGAGAGCGATATCGATCCCCGCTTCGTCAAGAAGCCGACCGGTCGGCGCGTCATACGCAGTCAACATCGTGATCGGCTCTTCACCTGACTTCTCGCGAATATCCTTTGCTCTCATGTCTGAGTTTGAGTCAGCGACTGGGGATAAACACTTCTCATACCGAACCGTAATCCCTTACCCGGTGTACGGCCACCACCGGATATGCCATCCCCCCGGGAAACAACTGCGCCCGAGGGCATCGATTACGGCTGGGTCATGCAGGTTACATTCAT
>CAZSSY010000049.1:0-23473 GCA_964609565.1 uncultured Natronomonas sp. | reverse complement strand
AGCCAGATCATCATCCAGTTCCAGTTCTACGGCGGAATCATGGGCATCATGGTCTTCTCTGGCCTCGTAGAGTTGATCGCCGAAACAGCTGCCGCCTACGCAACCGGGACGACATGGTACCTCTATGTCTTCGTCTCTGGCGGCATTGTCAACTTCTTCGTGCCGTCCGGCGGCGGCCAATGGGTCGTCATGGGTGAAATCTACGGCACCGCAACCCAAGGCATCTCTGGAGCTGAAATGAACTATATGCTCATCGCATTCGCCATGGGTGACCAGTGGACGAACATGGTCCAGCCATTCTGGGCACTCCCCGTGCTCGGAATCGCGGGACTCTCAATCCGTGACATGATGGGGTATGTCGGCGTCTTGTTCATTTTCAGCGGGATAGTGATGGGCACCGGCGCGCTCCTCTTGGGGGTCGTAGGGTGATAACCATGTCCAGTGAAACATCCACCACAACTGACACACAAGACGGTGCGTTCGTCCCGGCGTTAGGGAAATACTTCCCCGAGTCACTGGTGACCGCGTTGTTCCTCGCTGTCTTGGCGCTCATCGTGACGATCCCGTACCTGGACCCAATCACGCAAGTCGAGATGTTCGGGACCGGGTTCTTCCAGCTGTTCACGACTCAGATGCTGTTAATCCTGTTTTGGGTCCTCGGCGCCACCGTCGTCGAGTCGGCACGCTTCGGGAAAATCCTCGATTGGCTGGCCGTCGTCCTCCCGACGAGCCAACGCGGCATCATCTACACCACCGCATTCCTCTCATTGCTGCTCGCCTGGGTCAACTGGGCGTTCGGACTCATTGGTGGAATCCTGATCGGGCAGCGACTCTGTGCCCACGCCCGCGAAAACGGGACCGCCGTCCATTACCCGCTCGTCCTCATGGGCGGCCTGCTGGCGCTCGTCATTATGAACCAAGGGCTCTCCAGTCCCGGTGCGCTCATCATGGCCGATGAAACCGGGTTAGCGAACTTCATGATGGACGACGCCGGCACCATCGAGATGGCCGAGTTCATCATCCATCCCGTGAACATCATCTCAAGTGCCCTCCTGATCGTTACCCTTCCGTTATTGCTCGTGGCGTTGGCACCGAGCAACGAGTCCGACATCGAGCCACTCGATGATGCCAACAGCGTTCTCACCGGCTCGATATCAGAAACACTCGATCACTACGTGCCCGGCCGTCCACCTGGTGAGTGGGAAGTTGGCGACCGACTCGAGAATTCACAAACGATTACGATGATTGCCGTGGTCATCGGGCTGGCCTCGGTCATCTGGCATTTCACCGGTGGCGGTGACCTCACCCTCCCATGGCTGGCATTCACCCTTGTCGTCATCGGATTGCTCGTCCAAGGCCCACCGATGGCCTTCCGGGAGAAAACCGAGAATGCCACAAAATGGGCGAACCACATCGCCATCCCCTTCCTCCTGTATGCAGCGGTGTATGCGTTATTCCAAGAATCCGGGTTGTACGGGACGATCGGCGAACAACTCGGCGGGATCGGCGTGCCATCCGTCGTGACCTACGTGATTGCGTTCGTCGTCGGTTTGTTCGTCCCCGATCCCGGATCGGTGTGGGTGATAGTGGGGCCGGCACTGACGGGATTCGACCTAGTGCCCACCATCGTGTCAGTCATGTACGGAGCTGGTGTCTCGAACCTGTGGTTAGCGTTCCTATTCGCCTCCGTCTTCTCACTCTATGGATTCGACTGGCGAGAATTCATGAAGTACGCCGCAATCGTCACTGTCTACGTGACATTCATCGTCCTCGGGCTGTTCCTGGTTCTCTAGGCCCTCCAGACACCCGCGATTTACCTCCACACGGCCATCATCAATACGTTCAGGTCTGAATGCGGTGGATGCTACTGCATCACAAGATACATGCAGCTAAAATTTAAATATCGATACATATGGGGTCTGAGACGCCAGATATCGTCGATCCGGGAACGTTACTGGCGGATGTCCTAGAGAATGTGTCGTACTATGCGCTGGATCGGTATGGAGAAGGGCTCAATGGGATTCCGACAATTGTCCTCAAGGAGTTCCCCGCAGTGGAGGAGGCTCTCCTCGAGAAGTTCACGAGTTTCGACGCGGAGCTTGGCTGGTGTCCACAGCCAAATATACAGAAACAGAAAGACACCGGCGATCATCTCCCCGGGGAAGAAGTCCGAACAGTTGTCACCTATTCTACCGACGAGTACGGAAGCCGCGTCTGCACTGTGAACGACCGTGATGCAGCCAGCGACTTCTCAGTCTCGACGTATGGGGACTCATACTGTTTCTGTCGGGAGGTGAACGATAATGAGACGGTCCAAAACCACCTTGCACGTGAACTGGATACCCATGTCGGGAACTATGGAGCGGGCAATTACGGGTTAGACCAAGCGCTGTTGCGGCTCAAGCGGAACTATCAACGTGATCCAACTGACTACGTTGTGATGATCGTGACCGCATCCTCGATCGCGCGTATCCTCAGTGTCTGGAAACACTATCAAGAGTTCGGAAATGTCCTCGCCGTCAAGCCACGATATATCCAATCCTCAGACGGCCTAGAACTCATCGAGATGCCGTTATCGGAGAAAGAAGAGTTGTTACATCTTGAGGAGTATGCTGATTTCTTCCACGAATACGACGAACACTACGACCGGTGGTTCAAACCTCACCTCGCATCTCCGCCGTATGCAGAGGAGGTACTGACCGATCCCGATATATTAACCTACATTGCGTATTCACTCTTGTCGGAGGTGGAACAGACTTTCGATGTTGACATACCTGGCCACAATTTCAATCGATTGAGGACTGAAACCACCGTTCGACTTGACCAAACACGGGTGGAGTACCACGAGCAATTATTCAATGAGAAAGACGATCTCTTTACCGATATTATCGGTGAATTCGTCGCTTTTTCCGAGGAAGCAGGATTCACGCCGATTTTTACGATGGTGCAGCAATTACGGTACGCTAAATATGAAGATGACCACGGTCCGATTTATGGGGATTTACTTGATCAGTTAAATCAGCGTTATCCCGCTTTAACCGTGATTGATATTGCGGACCACCTCACGGCTGACAATGTCGAGTCCTTGTATGTTCAACGTGGAGAGGGCGGGCATTATAGTCCTGAAACAAACAAACAAATCGCCTCCGTTTTGGCCGATACAATTATCTGAGGACCACCTAACCTGAAGAGAACTAACATTGATTCGATTTCATTTTTACTGAATCACCCATGTAGCCCTACGCCCTTACCTGTTTAATTGAATGTGGCTTGATATCTAAGGGGTAAATATGACCAATTTAACAGTCTATATCCGTCGTATGACTGATATCGGTTCAATCAGTAAACCAGGTTATCAAAATAAGAATCGTCTTCAATATATCCGCTTAGTAGGTTCGTAGATTGGGCGGTGAGCTAATTAGAGGCTCATTGATAATCCCGTAGGGAAGGTTAGGAAGACAGTCCTGAATCCGTGTCCCAAGAATATCAACAATTGTGTGAATGAGGATGGATTGGGCTGTGTGATCTATCAGTGATCAGGGCGATGGCCTTCGAGAACAGCGAAATACGCGGGTTCGTCACAATCTTGATGCACTGAGAGTGGCCATACGTTGTTGCATATATTGTAATGCAGGTGGTGATTCGATGCCGATGATCTTAACATATTCTGTTTTAACTGGAATAGTTCAGTCTAGAGAAAGGTGTGTTATCCTTTGGTCTGCAGCGCTTGAGGGTCCTGAAGTGGAGATTTCTCAATAGATGAAACCGGGGGGTGGGGTAAGCGTAGGAATTAGATGGGAAGTGTTTCAGAAAAGAGTGAGTTACTACAGAGGATTTATCCCTTGGAACAGATTCTTACTGTATGTATGAGCTTGCCATGTGAACTCAGTGATACAGGTGAAGTTCGGAATTTTATTAATGGAGAGTGGCAATTGCCATCGGGTGAGGATGGTCAAGAAATATTTAATCCAGGTACGGATGAACAACTAGCTTACAGTTCATTCAGTTCAAGTGAGGATATCGAGGTGGCGGTGGACGCTGGACGGGCTGCATTTGACGAATGGCGTAATGAGGCTGTAGAATCACGGATACAGCCGCTTTTTCATCTCAAGGAATTACTTGAAGACCATCAAGATGAATTAGCTGAACTACTGGTTCAAGATCATGGAAAGACGTTCGATGAAGCCCGTGGAGAACTTCGCCGTGGTATAGAAAATGTAGAGGTTGCGTGTGGGATACCATCGTTGATGCAGGCAGGGACGCTCGCTAATGCAGCACCGGATATTGATATGAGTGCAATTCGCCAGCCTGTAGGCGTTTTCACGGCGATCACTCCATTTAATTTTCCTGGTATGATTCCGTTATGGTTTCTACCCTATGCGGTTGCCACCGGGAATGCATTTATTTTGAAACCGAGTGAACAGGACCCGCTTGTTCCACTCCGGATTATGGAACTCATTGAAGAAACAAATCTGCCAGAGGGGGTTGTCCAGTTAGTACACGGTGGAACGGAGACGGTAAATCGGTTGTTAGAGCATGAGGGAGTTTCTGGAGTGTCGTTTGTTGGATCAACGCCGGTTGCTCGACATATCTATGAAACGGCCGCAGGACAAGGAAAACGAGTCCAAGCCCAAGGCGGGGCAAAAAACTTCATCATCGTCACTGAGACAGCCGATTTGGGGTTTGCGGCGGAACAAACGGTTTCTTCTGCGTACGCCTGTGGTGGAGAGCGATGTCTCGCGAATGATATCGCCATAGTCGAGGATACTATCTATGAGGAGTTTACTGACTTAGTTGTTGAATTGTCGAGAAATCAAACAGTGGGGTATGGGCTTAACTCCGCATCTGATATTGGTGCTCTAATCTCCCCAGCTCACAAACAGTTGGTCGAAGAGAGAATAGAAAGAGCGCTTGCGGAGAATGCTACACTCGTTTTTGATGGTCGAGAGGTGGAGAGTCATGAGTTCGAGGATGGCGTGTATTTGGGGCCAACTGTATTTCGAGATGTCACGTTGGACATGTCACTCGCAAATGAAGAAATATTTGGACCGGTAGTGGGACTCATGGAGGCAGTCGATATTGAACAAGCAATCCGAATGTTGAATAAGAGCCAGTACGGAAACGCTGCGAGTCTCTTTACTGGCAGCGGTGCTGATGCGCAGAAGTTCCGTCAGGAAGCCGAGGTTGGGAATTTGGGCATCAACGTCGGGACAGCTGCTCCAATGGCTTTCTTCCATTTTGGAGGAGAAAAAGATTCATTCTTCGGCGATCTTCACGCTCAAGGCGAAGATATGATTCAGTTCTATACTGATAAGTCAATTTATATAGAACGTTGGCCTGGTTCATGAAATAGTGAATGAGTTCTGGCTTCAGAACGTATGAATATTGATTTCTGGCAGTGGCTGTCAATTAAGTCTGTTGTACTATGAGCGTGGAGGTGGGATAGTTGATTTGGCTAGCATGTGCGATATCGATGATGGCGAAGGAAAAATAGTGCGATATTTGAAACGGCAGCCCTGAGATAGCTAGAATGATATTTTGACAATTGTAGGTGTTTTTGTTGGATTATAAAATATATGGATTATCTCTATCGAGAAAGGAGAATATATTTTTATTGTACCTTGCTTAGAGTGGAGTAAGCGTATCAACGTGATTTGTTGTAATAACTACGATAGTTAGGGTGATAAGTAGTAAATCTTTCCAAGCCGATAGCTTTATACCTGAATAATGTGGCTATGTTTCCATGGTAGAGGAAACCACGCATGAGCGTAACGGCGTTGGGAGACGCAATACGTTAAAACTATTAGGTGCAGTCAGCTGTGCTGGCCTTGCTGGATGCTTTGATAGTGATGACCCAGGAGGGGATGATAACGGGGATGGAACGGTCACATTTCGCTGGGGCGGTTCGCTCGGCCCAGAGGAAAACCAAAGTTGGGAGCATGATTCCCCCGCTCCATGGGGTATTTGGCGGCTTCAAAATGAACTAGCGGAACGTTCTGACGGAGAATTACAATTAGAAACGATTGGTGAAGGCCAATTGTGTAATGATGGCACATGTAACGGGCGGATTGATGAGGGGGTTATCGAGTTAGGTTCGGCGTCAATTGAGAACTCATCGGGCTATTATCCAGCGAATGCGATATGGACTATTCCGTATACATTCCCGGGAGAAGACCCACTCGATCCGTCAATCCCATATACGCATTTCGCAGAGGAAACGTGGGATCGGTATTGGGTCCCGTTGGCCCAAGAGTATGGGACATTTCCACTGTATTTTGCAGTTCAACAGCCCCGACAGTTATTTTTAGCCGAAGAGACTGAAATTACTCATCCCGATCAAATTGAAGGGCTATCGATTCGCCGAACGCTTGCAGAAACATCCGAGATTTCCATCGAACAATGGGGTGCTAACGCGCTTGAAGTTGAATTTGGTGACATCGTTTCGGGGATGCGAGAGGGGTTACTTGACGGCTACACGGTTGCGGTCCCGCCTGCGGTCTCGTTTGGAATTATTGAGGAGACAGAACAGATTATTCAGACAAGTCAAGCAGCGCAGGGCGATGGAATTTGGGTTGATGTCGATTGGTTGAAGAGTCTATCGGATGAACACATCGAAATACTTGCTGAAGCGACGCGAGATGTGCAGCAACATCATATCGAAAACTATCCAGGTGTTCTCGAGGATATGATCGGGTTTACAGATCCGCCGGCTGAGGGTTCCATTCTGGCAGAAGAGGGAGTCACCGTTACAAGTTTAACTGACTCTGAGTTGCAGGATTGGAAGGATCCGTTGTTGTTACCTGAGAATCCTGGATTGTATGATGATATCATCCAGAGTGCGGAGGAGTTGACCGAAGAAGGCATTTATGATTATATTTTCAATAAATCTCGTGAAAATGCGATTCCAAACAATTATGCTGATTACGAAATTGAATCGTGGTGGGATGAACACTTAGACAAGATGTAAATTATTTAAGCTAATTCATGCCTCCATATACAGAATACCCTAGCAGAACTTTACGTTTGTTAAGAAGAGGAACGATTGTTTGTTATAAAAATTTTGAAATCTATCTCGGTATTTTTTTATTTCTTACGTATGCGAGTATGATTATCATAAACATAATTCTCAGATATTTTACTGGTAGTCAGATCCCTGGATCGCATTCTCTGATCAAAATAATGTACATTTGGATGGTCTGGTTTGCTGCAGCGTATATGATTCGAGAAGATTCCCACATTCGTTTCACCTATTTTCTCAACCAGTACGGTAATCGTTTCAGGTTTACAACATATGTGTTTGAATGGATCTTATGGCTTTTGTTATCAGTAATTATCATCAGATATTCAATCCCAGTCATTCTACGGTTCATCAATAGCGGTGCCGTCATCCCAGGGACAGATATTCCACGCTATCTTCCCTATCTCATCTTACCGGTTGGATTTGGTTTCATCATTTTACGAGTCATTGAACAGGCCATCGAAAAAACTCGGTTATTCATCGGAGGAGACGAACTGGAAATTGAGAGTTCATTCGGAGGTGAACAATAATGGTAGTTGATATGTTTGACTATTCGACATTAATAATATTGCTCACGATCATGGCAGTCATCATGTTCTTTATGGGAGTCTCAATGGTCTTAGTATTCTCATTCTGGGCAATTGGGTTCACATATATTACACCCGCATTTATCTTCGCAAATATGCCTCATGTCGCATATGAAACACTTGACGTGTTTGCACTGACCGCAGTCCCCTTGTTTATCGTGATCGGGACACTGATAAGTGTATCCGGACTGGCCGATGATATCGTCGCATTCTCTCGATCTGTAAGCGGATGGCTTCGAGGCAGCACTGCAAATACATCCATCTTCATGTGTGGAGTCTTATCTGCAATCACCGGATCAAATGCAGCAACCACCGCCGCAGTCGGTGAGGCCCTCCATGACAAACTGGAAGAAGAGGGTTATCCCCCAACCTTCGCCGCTGCAACCATCGCATCCGGCGGTACACTCGGTATTATTATCCCACCTAGTGTCCTCTTCATTCTGTATGGCGCGATGTTCAGCGTCTCTATCAGAGATCTATTTATCGCCGGTATCATACCAGGAATCGGGATGTTAATCGGGCTGATCGGCGTTTGTACATATATTTCCTATCGAAACGACTACGGCACAGTTGAATACAAGTTCAGCCCAAAAAATATCGCCATTACAGCACTCCAAGCAAAAATCGCGATCGGTGCAATAATCGTCTTATTAGGTGGCATCTACACCGGGATCTTTACCCCAGCAGAATCTGGTGCAGCCGCCTTTTTCTTCCTCGCAATCACACTCTATGCTGACCGCAGTATTGGTGGCGCCAGTGAAATCATATACTCATCAAAAAACGCGATAGCTCTGACTGGCATCATTATTCCAATATTTGTGGCCACAGTCTTTGTCCAACAAGGCCTGTCTTTCGTAGGTCTCCAAGATGTCATCGCGAATATGATCCAAGGGCTAGGGACTGAGGCTGCAATTATCTTGGCACTTATCGTGATCTTATTGATTAGTGGATCGCTCCTTGATTCCGTCCCGAATATGATACTCGTCGCCCCTATCTTATCGCCAGTTGCCTTTGAACTGGGTATTTCACCTGTCATGTGGGGAGTCCTCTTTATGATGAGTGATGCAATCGGATTCATCACGCCTCCATACGGGTTAAATCTCTTCGTGATTAGTAGTATAACCGATATCGACTACATAGAAGTCGCCTATGCAGCCCTCCCATACCTCATCTCGCTCGTCTTAATCTGGGTAGTCTTCCTCATCTATCCAGACCTCAATTGGCTCGCTCCTTAGACGCAACCTCACATCCCGACCACTACCTCCGAGACTATGACCTACCCTACCGGGATGATGGAATCATGTGAGCGCAATCAAGTGTTTCACGAACCATCACACAAACATCAGAACATACCCAGGTGAGTTTGCCACTCAATGAATCTAGACTTTTCTAGAGTTCTGAGACAGTAGTCGGCCTAAATTCTGCCTTCTGATTGAGAACCAAAATCAAATACATCACGGTGCATTGCTCGGAAAATCCGTTTTGTACTCAGCCATCATATTGTTAATCTATAATAGACAAGTACCAGGATTTGAGCGGCAGAATACAAATGAGGAACTCACTAGGTAACAAACGGAATACGGACCTCACCTATGGTTGAATTCGGTAGTTGCCGTACTCTGTGACCTGTAAATCGCTCTCTGGGGGAAGGACAATTGTCGTCGTCTCAGCATCTATAAATGCAGGTCCGTCGAGCTCATCGCCTGCTGAGAAGTCAACAGCGCGATAAGCGGGGCAACGTTGCATGCGGCCATCAAAGTACGCCTCACGTTCATCATGATACGTCAATGTATCCTCACTACCAACAGATGTATCCGAATAGACGGCTGTATCATTCTCCCCCGCTGCTTCAACCCGCCAGTGAAGAAAGTGAACGTCCTGTTCGTCAATGCTGAATCCATAGACTTCCTCGTGCGTTTGATGGAACAATTCCATTAAGCGCTGTTGATCCCCCTGTGAGATTCTCTCAAATGGAACTTGGAATTCAAGTTCCCAAATTTGATCGGGATATCGCGCCTCAACATACCGGGTCAGTGCCCGATCTCCTTCTGAGACATTTGCCCGCTCAAAGAACCCACGAGCTCGGTCATCAAGCGACTCAAACATATCATTGACAGCCCGGTGGTCAAACGATTCACCCGTGGTGAATAAACTCTCTGAGAAATCACGTCGGACATCAGATGCAACACCACCAATGGAACTAATAACGCCGGCTTTGCGTGGAAGGAGAATATCATCAATTCCGAATTCGCGGGCAATTGGTACAATATGTAAGCCCAATGCCCCCCCTCCGCCCGATAGTACGTACTTTCGTGGATCCACCCCCTGCTCAATGGTTACCTCCTGGATTCCATTCACCATATTTTGGGTTGCCGTCGCATACACTGTGTCTGCTGCATCAACGGCATCCATTCCAAGTCGGGAGCCAATTTTATCGTCTATTGCTGTCACGGCATCATCTGCACTAATCGAGATCTCCCCGCCGGCAAAGTAATCTTCATTCAAATAGCCAAGAACGAGTGCCGCATCAGTGACTGTCGGCTCTTGGCCTCCTCGGCCATAACATACTGGGCCAGGCTCAGCGCCTGCGCTTTGGGGACCCACATGGAGAAGTCCTCCTGAATCAACCCACGCGATTGATCCGCCACCCGAGGCTATGGCACGTACATCGACTTTTTCAATCCCGATTGTATAATCCTGCTCGCCAACTGATGCATCTCTTGACCGAGAGATTGTGCCTTCCTTTACAACACTCATGTCAAGACTGGTACCTCCCATGTCCAATGCGATAACATTGTCTCGGTTGAGTTCCGTTTGGGCGAGTTCACGAACTGCGACCGGAAGCATGGTCGGGCCAGAATCGACAAGCCAAATTGGAGTTTGGGAAACTTCCTCTGTCTCAAGAACACCACCATTGGCAGTAATCATTAACACGTTTTCATCGAATCCCTGGCTGGTGAGTTGATTGTCAAGGTTGGAAAGATAGCTCTCAACTAATCCGTAGAGAGAGGCGTTGATTGCTGTCGCTGAGGTTCTACGATACTCACGGATAATCGGAGCAACTTCATGGCTTAAAGAATAATCGAGATCGGGGGCGATTTCATCAATAATATCGCCAATCTGTTTTTCATGGATTGGGTTTACATGGGCCCACAGAAGGGAGACTGCCACAGCGTCAATGTCTCGGTCAAGAATCCTATCAATAGCAGTTCGGACATCTGTTTCATTGAGTTCAGTAACTACGTTTCCTTCAGCATCTATCCGTTCGTCGATACCAAAGGTCAGGGACCGTGGAACGTAGGGGTCTGGATACTCAACATCCCAATCATATGGGTTTTGTTTACCGCCTTCCCGGAGCGTAAGGATATCTCGAAATCCGTCGGTGCACAGTAGCGCAGTGTCAGCAACGTTGTTTTCAATAATCGCATTTGTCGCTACTGTCGTACCGTGAATGAATCGGTCTGTCTCGGCAAGAAGCTGGTCAAGGGACGTGTCATGTGAGCTAGCTGCCGCCTCAAAGGCGTTTAATAACCCTTTTGTGAGATCGCTTGGAGTGGTTGGTGTTTTAAAGGAGGCCGATGTACCAGTTTCATCAATAAGATACAGGTCAGTAAATGTCCCACCGATATCGACAGCGAGATGAAGACTCATCTTCAATCCCCTCCACCGTTACGTAATTTCTCTGTCGCTGATTCATCAAGTATCAAATCATCTCCCTCTTCTTCGAAGACGACCCCGTATGTCTCTCGTGCCTCATCTCGGGTAATATACCCTTCTTTAACATCGGCACGAACAAGATGGGGATCCCGGGCTAAAGGATTGCCGTAACCGCCACCGCCGCAGTTTTGTCCGACAACGTGTTCGCCTGGCTCGATGACGACTTCGCCAGTGATAATCGTTGGAAGATCAATATGTTCGCCATCAGGCGTTATTTTATACGTTTTTGCTGCAGCTCCTTCCTGACCGCCACGAACCCCGTCAGGAGGAAACTCACTACCCGATCCCACATAATTGAGTTCCATAGGACTGTGACGTGGTTCATATTCTGTGATGTATGCCGGTGCTCCACGCCACTTCCCAGCTCCAGCTGTATCTGGTACTAACTCTTGACGGTGAAAGAGCAAAGGATATTTCTGTTCATCTACTTCTATGCTATCTCGCCGGATAATCCCGCCTGCAACTGGAATCGTATATGCCATCCATCCATCATGTCCATACACCGCCGGGCCACCACCAGCGGCGATAATGATTTGATTCACATACGGGCGATCATCATGACGAGCGTCTTGACCGGAGATAACTGCGTTATGCGGCCAGATACCCGGATTGCCTTCTGCAAGCCCATATGGCTCTCCCAAATCCGCGAACGCTGCATGAATCGCATTCAATAAGACAGCGCATACATTTGTAGTGGCCACAGCAGTACTGGTCGGGAATTCAGGCTTTCCGACCACATTTCCTTCCTCCATCTCGATATTGATACGTTTGATGGCGCCGTGATTGTGCGGAATATTCGGATTGAGATTGGCGAATATCCCACTGTAGACGGCAGCGATAGTAGTTGCTTCTGAGAGATTGAATCCACATGGAATGTTCTCGATATTGTCTGTTAGATCGACATTGATCTGCTCGTCTGCTGGATTAATCGAGATATCGACAGTGACAGGGACACCGTCAGGTGCACAGTTCGGAATTGGATCATGTGCTGAGGTCCGACTGATTTGTGTATCTGGGAGGTCCCGAATAGCTGCTTTCATCATTTCCTCGCCATACTGTAACCACTCGTCTATGAACTGTTGAATAGTGTCTGTCCCATACTCTTCACAAAGCGTTTGGATACCGCGTTCACCAGCCCTGACACTCGCCACTTGGGCACGATAGTCCCCGTACCATTGAATATCACCGGCGCGGATGTTTGTTTGACAGGTGCGTACGATATCCTCGCGATCTTCGTACTCTTCTTGGATTCGAACGACTGGGAAATGAGGGCCTTCTTGGTAGATATTCTTTGACATGGGGGGGTATGTGGAAGGGACTGGTGCGCCAGCATCGGCCTGATGGGCGCGATTCAGCGCCCAAAACAGCGGTTCGTCGTCGACAAACACAGGGACATAGATTGTGTAGTCTGCATGGTGGGTATTTCCATCATACGAAGAGTTTGTCAAGAAACAGTCGCCGGGTGCAATATCGTCAAAGTAGTCCAGGGTGGCTTTGGGGCTGAGATGAATATTCCCTAAGTGGATAGGGACCCCTTCGTCAATCATGAATTGCCGACCATCAAAGAGCGTGATACCAGATGAGAAGTCCCGGGCAGAGCTAATCACGCCGGATCGGGCAGATTTTAGAAGTGTTTGTGACATATCGCGGGTGACCATCTCGAATTTTTTGGAAAGAATGGTCATTAAACGCGGGTCCATTTCATATGCAGTCTGTGGCTCGTTAGTACTCATTTTTCTGATGATTAATGTATTATGGAACGTGATTTATTGCATTTTGTATGTGTTATCGAGAGCTCGAATTGCCAGTTCTTCAAGATCGCCATTTCCTTTAACTACACCTCCGCCCCCATACATCGCCGTTTCGTCATCAAGTGATTCATCCCTGGCGGAATCAACCGCTGTCTGTAAATCGGACAGAAAAGGATCAACAACCTCAGCATGGGAAGGCATGACTGACAAATGTATATTAGGTGGCCGCTGTTGTCGGCTCACTGCCCAGTCTTGCTCCGATAGATACTTATGGACGTTGTAGATGTGAACATCGTCTGCTGTCGATTCAAACGCAAAAATACACATGTCTGGATTGCTCACGATCTGTAGTTCATCGATCTCTTGAATTCCATTCATGAGGTGTTCAGTTATCTCCATGACTTTAGCAACGTAGTCGTGATAGCCATCTTGACCCACATAATTGAGGACTGCCCACGCCGAAGCAATAGGACCACCTGGTCGTGTCCCGGTCATGTTTGGCGCGCTATATACCCCTCCAGGCCACCCATCGTAGGCGAAATATTGGTGTCGACGTAACTCAGCATCATGATACAGTAGAACTGAGGCACCTTTCGCGGTATAACCATATTTATGAGGATCAGCGGAGATGGACGTTACTCCAGGGACCGATAAGTCAAATGATGGGATTTGATAGCCAAGATCATCAAGAAACGGGAGGACAAAACCGCCGATGCACGAGTCGACGTGGCATAATACATCATGCTCGTTAGCGACTGCAGCGATATCCTTTATCGGGTCAATTACACCGTGTGGATACGACGGTGCCGATCCGACTAAGAGAGCAGTGTTCTCTGAAATCGCCTCAGCAATGGCATCTGGCTTAGCGCGCCACTTTGAATCGGTTTGGATAACCGTTCGTGATACGTCGAAGTATTCTGCCGCTTTCGAAAATGCCGGGTGAGCAGTTTCTGGGAGGATGATTTCGGGCTTATCAGTATTGTGATGTTTTTGTTTCCAATCCCGGGCGGTTTTCACAGCCAGCAGGATGCTCTCTGTACCTCCAGAGGTCACATTTCCGACAGTTTCAGTATCGCCACCCAGTAGGTCAGCTGTCATCTTGACGACTTCATTTTCGAACTTTCTGAGACTGGGGAATGTTGAAGCACCTAATGCATTTTCAGAGGCAAACTTAGCATGAGCACGTTCTCGGAATTCTGTAAGTTCATCATCTGTGTGGTAGACAAGACTCCATGTTTGACCATTACGCCAATCAGCATCATCCTCTCGACAAGACTCCATTTCCTCTAGAATATCTTCAGGATTTTTCCCTATATCTGGAATGGAATTGCTATCCATACGGAGTGATGTTGGAGCCTCAACTAAGATAGCTCTTAGGGTATATATTCGTAAAACTACATCCAAACGTATTTCACCTCATTTAGAGAGACCGATAGGATGACCTAATAGTACTCTTAATACGTAGTAAGAATGTTTCTGTATCAATACCACATACCTTGAAAACTCTGAAAGCGCACTTGATAGTCGTCTTCTCCCAGTCTCAAGAATCGTTAAAATCCAGTTATCTCACAACGGGCATCGTGACAGTGTGACGATAAGATGATCGATTAGACAAGTGACTTCACCATGTGGTAAGTCAGCCGTGAGAAGGTGTTCATCGTACGTGTTCAATTTCGGTTTCCTGGTGAAGCCCTCACTAAACACGGTCGGTCGGCGTGATTATAGATCCGTTGCTTCATCGCCACAGTTACTTCGGTGTCAGTGTCTACTGATTGGTGAGTCTATTCTATTACGTCGTCAATCAGTCAAGTGGTGGTTAAAGTCAGCAGAAACGATGGATGATCGTCTTGCTCATCGTTGATGCCACCGTTGCTGTCTCAATTTCAGATATTTGTCCTGTCTGTGTTTGCGGGACGATGTCCGGAGAAAGGGTATAATGCAGAGTAGAACCCCACGGATGACTATTTATAAGTGAAGTCCGCTGTATTGGCACGGGACCTTACAATTTTCCGGTTGTCGAACAATATAGAGAATATGGGCTATACCGTTCAGTATTATGATCTGGTTCTCGTTGGGATAATCGGAGCCCTCGCAATAGGCGCCCTTGTTGGAGCAATGACGGTTGTGCGAATGCCGGTCGCCATAATTTCGTTGGGTGCCGTGTCAGTCGCTGTGATGGGGCATGCGCTATTCGTAAATGGTCCGGTTGACGAGGTAGACGATCTCACAAATAAGGTGGATGAGGGACCGATCAACCCAGAGTACGTTCCGCTCCTTGAGTAAGAATAAGATTACACCAAGAGAGAATTTGAGCTATCTATGATGGAATTAGTTGGAAAGGACCCGGTGTCAGGGTGATTCGCTTGTTTCGAGTGAGAAGTCGGCTGTGGGGTAGGCGACGCAGGTGAGGGTGTAGCCGTCATCGAGTTCGCTTGCTTCGAACATTTGGTTGGTGTGGTGTTCGACATAGTCTTCGGAGTTCCCACCGTTAGTGATGCGGCCGGAACAGGAGATACATTGCCCCTCTCGACAGGCATAGGGGAGATCCCAGCCCTCATCTTCCCCAGCCTCGAGGAGTGTTTCGTTTTCTTTGACTTCGATCGTCTCACCTTCCTTGACATACTCGACTTCGAAGACGTCGGCTTCGTCATCCGGGATGGCAGCTGGACTGTCGTCTTCGGCTGTGCCTTCTTCAAGTTCTGCGTCAGATTCAGCGGTCCCGGCTTCGACGGCGGCGACAGCGCCGCCACCGCCTATCGTTCGGTTGCTCGGTGTGGGGAAGTCCGTTTCGGGCACAGTTTTAGCCCGTTGGTCGAGGACTTCTTGGGAGATATCTTCCCGGGGGGTCCATTCGGCACCCTCAGTAAAGTGGAGGGCGACCGCGATAAGCGCCAGGATAGCCCCGCCGACAATGCCCACTGTCGTGACCATGTCTCATGGTTCGGAAAGGTCCCTCAATAGCGTTATGATTCACCCGCTTAGGAGGCACGGCAATGGCCTAGCAAGCCGGTGTACCGGCCCCACCCCTGCCGAGAGATATGGGGGCGACTCGACCACATTGATGTCAGTCGTGGTGGTTTCTTGGGGGCGGTGGCGGCAAGGCGGGCAGGTTGCCGTGGAGATTTTCAGCGCATCGTCCCTACGTGGGGTATGGTGAATCAATTCGTTGCGGGTGAGTGGGTGTCTGAGTATGAGGCGACTGATGAAGACGGAGAGTTCAATCGACAGCCGACGACATTTCGGGACTCTATTCGTCCAGACGCGGTGGGAGCCGACAGGTACCATCTCTATGTCTCATATGCGTGTCCGTGGGCGCATCGAACAATCATTACGCGGAAACTCCTTGGCCTGGAGGATGTTATCTCGATGGATGTAGTCGACCCGTATCGCGATGAGGATGGTTGGCAGTTCACCCCGTCAAAAGATGGGTGTACGCCTGACACCGTGAATGGTTTCGAGTATCTCCGAGAGGCGTACGTGGCTGCTAATCCAGAGTACACGGGGCGGGTGACGGTCCCGGTTTTGTGGGATACCAAAGAAGACACCATCATCAACAATGAGTCACGTGAAGTGATGCGGATTCTCTCAACGGCGTTCCCCGATTTGGGGAATGGAGTAGAGCTTGTGCCAACAGGGGAGCGGGATGAGATTGATGAGATTTTGGACGCGATTTATGCGCCGATCAATAACGGGGTGTATCGAGCCGGATTCGCTGAAACACAGGCCGCCTACGAGCGCGCCGTCACTGACCTGTTTGAGGCGCTGGCACATTGGAACGAGGTGTTAGGTAGTCACCGGTATCTGGCGGGAAGTCAGCTCACGGAGGCGGACATAGCGATGTTTACGACGCTCGTCCGGTTCGATGAGGTGTATCATACGCATTTCAAGTGTAATCACCGTTTGATTCGGGAGTTCGAAAATCTGTGGCCGTATCTTCGCGATCTCTATCAGACACCAGGGTTTGGCGAGACCACGCACATGGATCACATCAAGGAACACTATTATACAACGCACCAAGACCTCAATCCGCGCGGTTTGATCCCGATTGGGCCGAACCCGGCGTTCGAGCGGCCACACGACCGCGATGGACTTGAAGGTACTACGCCTATTTAATCGCCGCTTGTCGAGGTTGTGCGGGGATCGAGTGTCGAAGGTGGGGGTTGCAGGTACGGCCATCGGCGTTACGTCTATATAGGTTCGTGGTATAGGTACACACTGTCATGCCAGACACGAAGCGAGGCCGCGAACGGAAAGGGAAAAAGAAGCGGCAACAACGTCGCGAATACGAGATCGAGCAGACACTTGAAGCCCGCGATCGCGAACTCGACTTCGACGAACTCTACGACGACGAAGAAGTCGAACTCGACTTCTAACCAACACACTCCTCCTCAGCCGCCGCACTCCTTCCGACGAGGGTAGGACACCTTCTCTACACCGGTATGAGCCGGTGGCGTGCTACCCGCGACCCCCATCCGCCCACCAGCCCTGACCTACCATGTTCCCGAACCGTCCACGACACGGGACTCACCGACTGTGTGGTTTGGTGCGAGCTAACAGAGAGCGGGTAATCCGGGATAATCACGGGCCACCGATTGCTGCCAACCGCCGCCTGGACGAATGGTTCGTTCACCGGTGAGGTTTTCGGTGTGGTTTTAGGGCGGTGAGGCCGTACGCGGGGGCGTGTCGGAGAGGGTGCGCTGCGTCGTCTGTGGATCCACTGCGTCCGTGAGTGACGCCTGTCCCCACTGTAGCGCGATGACTTGTCCTGACCATCGGGCGCCGACAGCACACGATTGTCCGGGGACGACCGCCGGGACATCCACAGGGTGGCGACTCGACCTCGACGGCCACACTGACACTAACACTGACAGCGATATCGACCCTGCCACTGAGATCGCTGATGGCACGGCGCAGAGGCCATCCGTATCTGCGTTGTTCCGACCGGGGTTCGGATTGGCGATCGTGACGCTCGTCGTCGTCGGTGGGGCGTTGGCTGTGGTAGCGTTGGCTGGCCCGCTCGACAGCGGGATCGACCCATACGGCGTCGAAGCACAGATAGCCGATGAGAGCAATGCGGCCCGGGTTGCGGCCGACATACCGCCTGTGACTGCGGATCCGGATCTCGCGGAGGTTGCTAGATCGCATAGTCGTAATATGCGTGACCAGGGATTCGTCGGGCACACTGATCCAGAGGGCAATGAGCCGACAGATCGCCTGCAGGCTGCTGGAATTGACTGTCACCCTGGTGAGAATATCTATCAGGCGCCTCGGGGTGGGCTTGCTCGCTCTGAACACGCTTTAGCAGACCACGTCGTCCAATCGTGGCTGGCATCCCCTGGGCATCGAGAGACGTTACTCCGCCCGCGCTTTACCCGGCAGGGTATCGGTGTCGCCGTAGCTGAGGATACTGTCTACATTACACAGGTATTCTGTTGAGAAACCTCGGCTGCGGGGCTAGTTTTTCACGTAGCGTTGCTGGAATTCTTCGTCCGTTTTGGTGAGATAGAGGATACCCTCAATGATGCCGACGAGGGCGGGGATTCCGGTCCAGAAAAAGCAGAGATACAGGACGCCGAGGCCGGTATCGCCGAGATAAAACCGGTGGACACCAATCCAGCCGAGAAGAATGGCGAGGACCCCTGCTGTCACCCGGTCTTTCTCGTAATTCCCACCGGGTGGACGGTTGCGAACGCCACAATGCGGACAGATTTCGGCCTCTTGTTTGATGATGTCGCCACAACTCGGGCAGTACTGCTCATCGGTGGCCAGCGAGCCCCCGCTTGTCGTGCTCCCAACGGGATCGTCGATGCCGGAATCGCTTGGGCCAGGATCACGGCGGGATGCGGTGTCATCCCCGGCGTCGTCCTCGTCAGCGTCGGTATCAGTGTCGTCTCTGGAGGACATACACGCCAGTCGTTCAGCCGGTCATAAATAGCTACTCGTCTCGCTCGCGGTGGTATCGCCGCCAGAGGAGGCTGCCGGCAATGCCTGCATAGAAGAAGCCAACGGCGATGATTCGGAGGTCGCCATCGATGAGGAGGAGGGTCAGGCCGATGCCATAGGCATAGCCGAGGAGCAATCCGGTTGCCGTCCGGATGGGATTTCGGCCGGGGTGGCTCCCGACTGTCGTTGTGGTCCATTCAAGGAGTGCTGGGAGTGGGAGAAGGGACGCCGGGAGGAGGCCAGCAGCCCAGGTGGGTCCGATTAGCGACACGATGAGACCGATGGCAATACCGGGATAGATGCCGAGACAGCGGGCACAAAGTCGAACACGGCGGCCGCTGAGATGAACCGTATAACACCGGTCCCATGCCGCGGGGACGTGATGTGAGAGAAGGTACGGGCGGGTTGCTTGAAGTCCTCGCTGGAGCCCGCGCCAATCAAGCATCAAAACCCATTTCATGCCGAATACCTGTAAGTCCACCTCCCTCGTCGCGGGCATTCGTCGCCAACTCCCGGGATATCGTGACCACAGAAACGGGATGATGTACCGCGGCCGAGATGGTTTGTAGCTGGCTGTTGTGTATCGAGATATGGAGCCTGTGACACGGCGACGGGTGCTTGCGAGTAGCGTTGTCAGCGTAACAGCGCTTGCCGGGTGTTCTGAAGAATCATCCCCGACTACCCCCACGGATACCACATCCGGTGAGACACCTGGTGGGCAACCCAACGATGATGGCGGTGACTCAACTGCACAAGGAGATGAGTCGGGAGACGCCGACGGGGATCCACGCGAAGCAGCAGTGTCAGCGGTGTCAGTCGTCCAAGAGTTAGAGGTCCCGTGGGATCTCACATTCGGTGGTGATGCGGCGTTTGTCTCCGAGCGCGACGGCGGCATTCGCCAGTTCGACGCCGCTGCGCTCGCAACTGACAGCGGCCTTACGCCTGCTGACAGCACAGAAGTCCTCGCGGCAACAGATCTGCCAGACCGGACCGGGCCAGGTGAAGGTGGCACACTTGGCGTAACCACGCATCCAGACTATCCAGAGCCCCCAATCGTCTACGTCTACTATACCGCAGAGGACGACCTCCGGAATCGGGTCATCCGGTATAATCTTGAATCGGAGGCGTTGGCTCCAGTGATTGATGATATCCCGGCTGCCCAAATCCACAACGGCGGCCGCATCACGGTTGGCCCGGATGGATATCTCTGGGTGCTGACCGGTGATGCCGATGATGGTGGCAACGCCCAAGACCCGTCCAATCTCGCTGGGGCCACACTCCGGGTGACGCTTGATGGCGACCCCGCGCCGGATAATCCGTCATTCGATGAGGATAGCGACAATCGACTCTACACTATCGGCCATCGGAACCTCCAAGGCATTGGCTTCACGCCAGGCGGTGATGTAGTGGTGACGGAACATGGCCCGGCGGCACGTGACGAAGTGAATCGACTCCAACCTGGCGGGAATTACGGGTGGGATATCGCTCGCGGCGGGCCGGATGACGACGACTATGACTCATATACCGACCACGATGAATTCACCCCGCCCCTCATCAACACGGGGCCGACCACGACCTGGGCGCCCTCAGGCGCGACATATTATACGAACGACGCGATTTCGGCCTGGCAGAACCGCTTGTTTGCCGCCGGACTTCGGTCGACAACCCTGTACTGTGTCACGCTTACCAGGGACGGAGAGACACCGCCGGGTGGAACCACATTTGATGCCGCGTGGCTTGATGATCAGTATACCGCAACAGCCCACGAGTTTTATGCGGGTGAATACGGGCGGCTCCGCCACATCGAAGCCGGTCCGAACGGCGGGTTGTATCTGTTAACCTCGAACCGTGGCGGTCGAGCGGAAGGTGAGTTTCCAGTTGAGGCAGACGACCAGATTATTCGATTGGAGCCGTCATGACGGCGACGAGAGGACGTTCGATTGAATAAGGTGGTTCTGGAGGCCTTCGAGTGTCGGGACAGTCGTCGCACAGTGGCGGTCGATGTCTGCTGTCGGGTCGAGACAGATGCTGTCGACTGCGTATTCGAGCATAGCGCGATCCAGCTCGGAGGACCCGATCGCGAGTGTTTCCGCCGGGGGTGCCCTGTTTCGACGGCGAGGTCACCGGGTGCGCCCCTTTGGATTGTGTGAGTATCCGCCCGTTGATGCGGCCGGTTAACGCGTTTTGTTCAAATTCGAGTCGGGGTGCGTAGATGGTGTTGACCGTGACATCGGCGGCGTCAAACGCTGTTTCGACGGCACGTTCGGGTGTTGCCGTGATGATGGCGATATGGTGGTCGGCGCGCTGGAAGGCGGCGAGGAATTCGGGGGCGGTTGGTTGGAGAGGGAGATGCGGTTGACTGCTGCCATGGCTTCGATTTCGGGGAGGCGTTCGAGGCGGGCGACGCGTGGGTGGATGCTCTCTGTCACCGAGGGGGTGCCGGCTCGAGTTTGTTCGGTCAGCGTCACTATCTCATCGGCGTCGCCAGCTTCCTCTGCGAGCAAGGTGGACACATCCGAGTTGTTGAGGGTTCCATCGAAGTTAGACGCGACAAGATCGTGTGTTCCAGTATGATCCACTGCGAGATAAGTGTTCGATAGAATACACGTTTCGTCTAATACAACGTAACCAGGGGTTTCGCCACAACTCCTCACCGGCCAGACGGCTCATCCAAAGACAGTATGTACTATACAGGAACCACCGTTATCCAGGATATGGAGACTAGCCTGGTTGACCTCCTCGACCGGAACCGGCGGCACGAACAATCACTCACCCCCAACCACTTCGATGAAGTCCATGACAGCCAACGACCCGCACTCGTCTCCGTCTGCTGTTCGGACTCCCGCGTCCCCCAAGACCACATGTGGACATCAACCACCGACACCCACACGCCCGGGTGGCAGTTTACCGTCGCCAACATCGGCAACCAAACCTGGACCGACCCGTCAGCGAGCAACCCAGACAACCGCACCGTGACCGGCGACATCCTCTATCCCCTCCACTACACCGAGACTGAAACCGCGGCCATCGTCGGACACACCGGCTGTGGCGCCGTTACCGCCACACTGAATGCCATCGAAGGAGACAACGCGACGTTCCCGCCAGGCATCCAAACTCGCATCGACACACTCAAACCCGTCATCGAACACGGCCTCACCACAATCGAGGAGGCGATCGATGATACCGCAGCACGCATCGACCGGCTCGTCGAGCACAACGTCGACACGCAAGTCTCGTTCCTCAAAAACAACGCGGAAGTCCCCGAAGACACCTCGATTTTCGGGTTCGTCTATGACATCCACGGACGCTACGGCAACCACCCCGGTCGGTGCTATCTCGTCAACGTGGACGGCACTACAGCCCTCGAGTCGCTCCGTGATCGAGTCCCCACAAGCTACCACGACCACGTAGCTCGCCTTCAATAACCCTCACCGCACACCAGCTATCAGAAGCCTCCCCTCCCTGTGAAGCTGGACGAAATCATTCCGTCTGGTGAGAGCCTCAACCGATAACGATTGATACTGAGGGCTGTCATGACAAGCGAGATCCTGATCGGGCCACTCGGCGCCTTCGGCGGTGGCCTCGATGGGAGAGACACCATTCGGTTACCGGGCGAGCCAAAGGAGGCTGCCGGCGAGAACGAGGAGCCCGGCAAGAATCGTGAACGCGGCCGTGAAACTGTACAGGTCGGCGATAGTACCGACAAATGCCGGGCCGAGACTCCCGATTCCAAGGAAGAGTGCTCGGGCTGCCCCGATATCACCCCCGGTGTTGGCGTCTGGCGCGGTATCAAGGAGAATCGCGTCAATCACAGGGAATTGAGCTTTGTACCCGACGGCAAACAAAATAATTGCAACCGCGATACCCGCGAGGGTACCTGAAATCACGAGGATGGTAAGACTCACTGCTGCTAACGCCATGCCGGCGATCGAGATTGAATGCCGTGGGAACCGATCGCTGAGCGCGCCCGAGGCCGGTTTGACAAGGAGACCAAACGCAAACAGTAAGGCATAGACGATGCTGGCCAGCGTCGGCGAGAAAGCTTTGGCTTCCCGGAGATACTCGGGGAGGAAATTCAGAACGCCGTTCACCATGAAATAAAAGAGGATGAACGCCACGATGTTTCGGCGTTGCTGAGGTGGCAAATAATCGGCGACCCGTCGACAGCGCCTCCAGGGAAGTCGGCGTGACAATGTATTGCTCCCGGTTCCAGACGATATACGTGACCGCCAGGCCGACAAGAAGGATAGCGATAGGGAAGAAGAGGACTCGCCAGGTCGCATAGGTTATCGCTGCAATAGCAGCAGCAGAGGCCAGCATTCCGCCGAGATCAGTGCCGGCACTGAACACGCCGAGTGCTCGACCACGACGTTCATGAAATAAATCAGAGACCAAGGCTCGAGCCGGGCTGGCATACAGGCCTTTCCCGAACCCGAAGAGTCCGAGGGCGACAAGGA
>CAZSSY010000048.1:0-23826 GCA_964609565.1 uncultured Natronomonas sp. | reverse complement strand
TGATCGACCGAAGTGGTTCGTCGCTCTCCTCGGACAGCGACACAAAGTCGTGGAGTCCACCGAGATGGTACTGCTCCTCTTCGTACTCGACTCGGAGATACAAGCGAGGCTCCTGTCCGAGTTTCGAGCGTGATGTCGTCTGATTCTTCAGGGCACGCCAGCACAGCGAGTCGAGTCGCTGAACATCTGTTTCGGTGAGTTTTGTCGCACTTGCACCTTTGTTATCGACCAGACCCCAGAACGGGAAGATCCCGTACTTGATACGTTTGTCGTCGAGGTCGAATCCTCCCTGTCGATTCTCTTCACCCGTCGAGATGACACTGGTCAGCGAGTCGTACTCCTCGTTCTCTTCAATCTCGTTGAGTGATTTTGCCGGGAGGAACTGCACTGGACCTTGGTAGTTGTTTGGGAAGGCTTCGTTGAGGGCCTGGCGCAGCTTTTCGTCTTCCTCCTTGTCGCTGGATTCGAAACTGAGCGTCGCGCCGAAGTAACGAACGTCAGTCGCCGCGTCAAGGAACCGTTCACCGACATCTTCGATCTCCTCGACGTCATCCGCATCACCGACTTCGTCGAGAACGTCCGTCGCGAGCGTGGTTCGCGTCCGTGCCTCACCGTCGAGTTTCTTGACGTAGATGTCGAACCCGTCGTCGAGGAGTTGATCTCGCAGATATCGCTTGAGACGAACGTCCGTGACGATTCCCTGGCCCGTGTCTGGGTCCCGTCGCGGGCGGTTGTCGCCGATTGGGTTGCCGTTTGGATTACAGTCCTGCGCGTCGTACACGAACAGCATCTCGGAGCGGTTTGGTGTAGTCATGAGTGTAGTGTTGAAACTGGTTACTCAGCGGTTGCTTCGGCCGGTTCGTTGGCGGAATCGTCGTCCTTCTCTTGCAGGTCGTACGCGTTCGGAATCGAACGCCTGCCATGCGCTTGTCCGAGAACGTACATGAACTGCATCTCCCGTTTGTCGATTTTCCAGTCGGTCGGCAGTTTGTCGGTCGTCTCCAGAAGCCCATCGACCGTCTCTGGAAACAGTACGTCTCTGTGGTAGTTCTTATCAGAATCCAGTGCGTACACTTTCGCCTTCTCCAAGGCGGTCTTGACCGCCTGTTCGAGACCGTTCTTGGTCAGTTGGTCGCCGCGGGTCTTCGAGTCGAGTGGGCGACCGACATCGCGGTCATGTTCTTGGTGCCAACTGAGCTGTCCGACGAGCACGCCGGAAAGCGCGGCGGCCCGTCGCTCGGTATCCTCGAACAGGGGTCGGTCGAGGAACTCGTCGAGTCGGTATTCACGGATCGCTTCGATGTTCGATCGGTCTACGTCGGTTTCTGTGATATCTTCTGTCATTGTGTCCGTCTCCGTCGGTTCGATCGGTACGTCGATACCAGAAAGCAGGCGCGCACGCGAGAGCGATTCGAGATGGACGAGTTGCTGTGCGACGACCTGCTGTGACACCGGTTCGTCGCCGTCAAACGCGTCGCCGAATCGCCGCATGTATTCGTCGAACAACATCGAGGCGTCAAGCGGAACACCTGAGATGAGGCGATGGTCGACGACGCGGCGGAAGTCGTCGCCTTCTTCTTCGCGGTAGGCGAATACCGCGTCGGTGAACTCGTGGCTCACGATGTGGTCGAACGCGTCTCGCCGTGCAGGGTCAGCATCATCGGGGAGTTCGAGCAGCGGCCAGTTTTCGTACGTCGCGAAGCCACCAACGCCAGGGTTACAGGTCGGACCGTGGACGGTCTCCACGACGGCATTCGCGAGTTGTGAGACCCAATAAATTCTGGCGGCTGGTTCTTCAGCGATGACGTTCTTGTCGTCACTGATTGGCATCGTCACTGTGTAGAAGCGGAGTTCGCTTTCGGCGAGAGAGGAAGTTGCTTCGTCGTCACTGTCCCAGAAACGGAACGTCACACGGGACATGGGAGCTTCGTACGGACTTCTGTATTCGCTGTCGGAGTCGAGAGACTGAACCGCCTTGTACAGAAATTCCGCTTTCGAGGCTGTCAACTCGCCTGCGAAGTACGGTATCGCGTACGTCTCCATCCCACCGTTGCGCAAGACGCACTGTTTGATGAGTTCCTGCCCTTTCTTGAACAGCATCGCGACGTTCTCACTGACTGGATAGTTCCGCCAGGACTGGTCTTTGCGCAGTCCTGGTTGCGCGTCCGGATGCTTCACCGAGAAGATGCCCATCGGACTCTCGGGAGTACCGACGACGCGACCTTCCTCACCAGTAACGAGACCGACCGCCTGACCTTCTGACACCGGACCGGAGTCGATATTCGTGTCCGTCATGTTGGCAGTCGAATACCGTCGCATCGCGACATCAAGTACGTCCAGATCTGCGGGCCAGAACTGCTCTACCTCGTCAGTTTGTGAGGCTGAAAGGGAACTCCCGTCGATCCGGCTTCGAACTGTTACCACGGTTGGGAGCGACTCATCTGCTGGGAGCAATGATTCGACTTTGGTTTCGAGCGTTTCAATCGACTCACTACCTTTCTCGAAGACCGTCGCAAGTCGGTCGATAACCCATCCATCGGGGTGTCCGTCGTCGCCAGTAACGCTCTTGACGCTGTCCTTTCTCGTCCACGAACTAATCCGGCCTACTATCGTGCTCGCGACGCCCGCCGCATCATTCCCATTCTTCGATCCGATTTGTGTAAGGCTGTACTTCGCGCCGCGCCCGGAAGACTTGTGCGCGTATGCGAGTTTCGAGACCATATCTGACCGCAACGTCTGAACAGTGAGATCCTCAACGTTTGGTAACTCACTTGTGAGATTGACATCAATGACCACAAGGCGCCCGTCGTTGACGAACGGTTCGAGCGTACTGGCATTTCCGTACAAGGAGCCACCGCTCTCAGCGACCGCAAGTACACCGTAAAGCGCCAGCACGTCCTCCAAACTCGCCGGCGGGCGGCCGTGCCAGTACTCGTCGATGGCACTCTCAAAGTCGTCGCGGGTCGGCCCACTCATGAGGCCTCCACCCGCGAAACTCGTTGCTTCTTGATCGCCAACTTCATAGCGGATGCTCTCCATCTGTCGTTGCAACACCAGCCCGCTGCGCCGGCGTTTCGACTGAGTCCTCATCGATATTGAGGAAGCCAAATCCGAGCGTGTTTCGACCGCCGATCCCCGCATCTAGTGCGAGATTGAGGTGGCGACGATGGTGGTCATCCTGTACTTCGTATCCGAACCGCCACTTGCTCAAGACGTACGTCATCTCGACGCCCTGAGTGACGGTAACTGGAATCGCGAACGTTTTGATTAGTTCGTAGCTGTCGAACAGGTCGTACGATCTGTCAGTCGGACCCGGCAGGTCAGCCGGACAAAACTGACCATGTTTTTTGTCCAAATTGTTCTCTACCTGATTCTTCAACGGCTCGATGGTATGCTCCGGTTCCCAGAAGGTCGGGTTCTCCCCATCGGTCTCGATGCTGTACTCCTCACAGCGCCATGGCGGAAGGCGGACCAGAACGCCGGTACCGGATTCGAGGACGCCACGTGTTCCTGGTTCACCAACATCGGGAGCGAGCAGGGACACATCCGTCACCGTGAAGGGCATTTCGCCGACGTTTAACTCCGGGCTTTTGTCGAAATCGTCCGCGATCGCACCCAGCATATCCCGTTCTGGAGCGGCGACGAGCAACGTCCGCTCGTCCCCTTCCTCCATGTCTCGGGGTGGAAACGGATTCGAGAAGCATAGTCCGGCCGGTCCTTCCTCATCATGACGCTCGTCAAATTCGCTCTCTTCGAGTGCATTCCACATTCGGCCGCGTAGCTTATGGTGGTACGTATTATCGTACGCTGCATCTCTCCGGGCGCGAAGACGAATCAGCAGTCTCATCCCCCAACACCTGTCCTCATATCATTGTTACCCCATGTCACGGGTTATGATTACGACCGGATGACAAATATCTTATTGTGTTTCATCACTGGCTGAAACTTTCCTCAAATTGAGTTCCACGTAGCAAGACAATGAGTCGTTCTGCTATCCCTATCAGGGTCTATTGGACCTTGTGATGTACAAATTCGCCTGTAAATTTTCAATTTTCGGAATTTCAGTCCGATTACCTGTGTCCCCGTCAGAATCGTGTTCCGAGTATTTCGTTAGTTTGCCGGTGGTCGGAGTCTACTCAGCTGCTAGAGTAAACGCATTGACGAGAATGTTGTTTGTTTCACCAGTGTCTAGGCCCCGGTTGGCCGCTCAATGACCGGATCCAGATAAATTTAAGTAGAATATATAAGTCTAAAGTATTTCAACAAATTTTCCCTAATGATTAGGGTCAACTCTATCTTTGGTCAGGAACCAGTTTTTCGGGGTCAGAGTTTAGGCCTGATTGAGATACCCGTCGGCAACAATTTCGTTGTCGGCGAGGAGCATCTGCGCATCTCAACGGATCGACTGATTAGGGGGTTCGTTATCGGTTCGGATCTGGTCCTTGATTCGAGCAGCAATTTCGTCCACTAACTCAGTATCAGCACAGTCTGCCACGCTCTCGAGTGTTTTTCGATACCCCTCTTCGGCCAAGTGGAACCCCTGCTTCGATTCGATAGCCTCGTCGTCGATTGACGATATCTCGTAAAGGTGGCCCTTGATCCGAAGTTCGAGAAATCGATTCACGACAGGAAGTCGATTCCGAGCTACCATATAATTCCGGTTCTCTAACTCCCCTATCTCGGGGGTCGCCAATATTAGCATTCCCGGGATTGCCAACTTCCGATACTCGTTAATTCCAACCTCTAATTGTCGTCTTTTCCATGCTACTATATCTCGCAAATAGCAAACAGACTTGACGCGAGAATACTGTATCTATCTAACTTGATTTTGCTTTGAATGGAATCTCGGCGATTTCTAATTTAGTAATAGTGCTACCCGATAACGTAGTCTGATAATCGTTGAGATCACCATGGTATCGAGATTAGGATTTGATGTGGTCGACGATTGTTTTCAGTGCGGTTACATCGTCGGTATTGTACTGTTTGAGTCGATCCCAGTCCCCACACGAAGGTATCAACATACCCAGGCCTATCGGGGAATGCGGGGTGAACCAGTTCTTTTCGAGTGGCGCATCGACGACACTTGAGTCGTGAACGGTGATGCAGCATCTGCACCTGCCTGCCCGACAGGAATGCATGTCGTTATTGGCCAAGTATGCCTTACGGTGGCTATGGGGACGCTCGGTATTGATGCTGTCCAGGCGGTAGTCGGTCAACACGTCCAGCTTGCAATACCGAAACCGCGAGAGGATATCTTACTCACCGGCGTCGTCGACGTTGTCGATGACGAGTATGTCCTCCTGGTGGAGGCGGCGCCATCGCCGCGGTATGAACAGGTCGTCTTACAGCCCCGCTACGGTGATGGCGTCCTCCACGCCTATTGGGGGACTCCGGACGGCCCGCTCGTGGGCCGCGTCGCCGAAATCAGAAATGTCGACGAGTGATCCGCGGTCACCTGGGGAACCGTGACGGGTTAGGCGGTCAGGGTATCCTGCTTTTCGTCGTCCGGTATCCGGAGAGCGTACGTCGATTTTCGTGCATCTATCAAGTACACCGATTCAGTGATGATATCAATGGCAGCAAGCTGTTTGATCGCGTACCGCACTGTCCGTTGGGGGAGCAAGGTTTCCTCAGCGAGTTGTGCGTGTGTCATCGGCCCGTCGTATTCCAAAGTCTTGTAAACAAGTTTTGCACTCGGGGACAGGTCAGTTATCGTGCCTTCGCTTTCTGTCACGACTGGTGGGAGGGGTGTCGAGCAGCTTAACGCTCAGTCGGTCGGGCACCAGGTTTGCACAGCCGTGGTCGGTCGTGCTTGCCGTTGTGTCGTCAGGCTGGTTGATTCTTTGGTGTCAGGCCATTGGTGATGTCCGGGAATAAGCTGTCGAGGTCTGGCGCGGTCTCGACCATGGTGTATTTCCGGCCGTCGTGCTCGACGATCCCGGCGTGCTGGAGATGGTCCAGATGCGCGTACGCTTCCCCTGGCCCGTGGAGTATATGGATATAGGACAGTGACCCGAAGAGGTCAGCGCTGACTTCCCACGGGGTGGCCGGGCCATCTTGGAGGACGTCAAGTATTCGCTCGGTGCGGACGCGGTGGTGTTCTATGATATCGGTTGCCCGTCCGGCGGGATCGATGATCGGGCCGCGATGGCCTGGCCACGCCCGGCTATATTCCGCGTCGATGATTGCCGATAAGGTGTCGAGATACTTCGCCAGCGCGTGCTCGACACGCGTATCTGCACCCCCAACATTGGGGGTGTAATAGGGGAGGAGGGCGTCACCACTGAACAGTTCGCGTCCCCTGGTATCGTCGAAGGTAAAGCCGGCAAGCCCAGCTGCATGCCCTGGCATGTGGACCACGTCAAGCGTGACACTACCGAGGTCGAATGTCGCATTCTCGTCGAACGGGGTGACTGTTGGTGGTGTGCCGTCGATGCCCATTGTACCTTCGAAGAACGCCATCAACTCCGATTGCTTGTCGTCCGGCATTCCCCACTCAGTGATACACCGGTTGAGGCGTGCATCCAGGTCCGCGAGGGCATCCTGATTCTGTTCGACCAGCGGTGCATCGGCTTGGTGGACATACACGGAACAGTCACTTGCTGCCTGGATTTCCCCGGCAAGTCCGCTGTGGTCGGCGTGATGGTGGGTGAGCAGTATTTGGTCGACATCGTGGAACGTCAATCCATACTGATCGAGGCCTCGCGTGAGTTGGTCTCGGGTGTCGTCGACCGCAACCCCTGTATCGATGAGCGTTGTCGTCGCCCCAGGCTCTAATCCGAGGATATAACAGTTATTGTCGCCTTCGAATGCTCGATTCCCGAGGGAGACAATCCCGAGGTCGAATGACAGCGGTGGATCTGTCATCCTGATATCCTCCTCCCGACCGGGTGGTTCCCCAGCCATAACCGGATGCACCCGGCATCTGGAGCTTTCTTCACTTGTCGCCCATCGGCCGCCAGGCCCGTTTCAGTCGTCTCGTCAACACAATATCCAGTTTGACTGTGGCCTCTCCCCCGCCGTTGGCGCCGCCTACCGCATCCCTCGTGGTTCATCGGGTCCATCTCCGGCAGTGTCGGGTTCTCGCTGCATCATTCAGCAGCCAAACGTGGGAACTCTGTGGCTGTCCAGCGCCGTCGCACTCAACACGCATTATCCGTGTTCGGAGGGCGGGCCGCGAAAGCCTTTCGCACCGCCATCCACGGTTCGCTGCGAACCGGTACAGTGGAGGGGCGAGGAGGGATTACTCGACGCCGGCGCCTGTGGGGGCGTCGCCTTGGAACTGGGGAGTGCTGTCGAGACCGAGGTCGTCCAGCGCGGCTTGCATGTGTTCATCATCGACGTACCCGGCGTCGGCTGCGACCCGTTTCTCGTGGGCCAACGCGAGCACCTCCCCCCGACGGTCATCAGGAATCTGGTATTTTTCGACGACTAATTCGACGACTAACCCAGCGGGGTCCTGCGTGTACAGCGAATGGAATGCTCCGCGATCAAATTCGTTAAACCCGTACTCGGCTGCGTCAAGAGCGTGTTTGGTGGCATCGAACTCCGCGGGAGCAATCGAGAACGCGAGATGGTGGACGTTCCCTGGCCCCCGATATGGCCGGACCGGCCGGTCTTCACCGACGAAGAATGTGAGGATTCGGCCGTCGCCGGTATCGAAAAACAGATGTGTTAACTCGGGGGCATCGAGGTTGGGTTGCTCCAAGACTAATGGCATCCCGAGGAGGTCACGGTAGAACCCAATGGTGCTTGCGGCATCACCACCCATCACCGTCATATGGTCGGTGCCGATGGTGTGCACGGGGCTATCCGGCGGCTCGGCCGTCACGTCATGCGTCGGCGTATGAGGCATACGGTGGCTTCGAGCTCCACACCCAAGTAGACATCTCCTCGCGACATCCCAGCACAAGGGGGACCGGAACGGTTTTCTCTCCGCCACTGGAGTTGCGGTCATGTCTCTCATCTCCACACCAGAAGACCGGTTCCAGGATGTCCCGGCATACAATTATCCTGTCGAGAAGACCCCGGTGACGGATGACGGGGCGCAAATGGCGTATGTCGACATCCAGCAGGCCGACGAAGAAACATTCCTCCTCCTGCATGGAGAGCCAACCTGGGGATTCCTCTACCGGAAGTTCATCCCAACGTTGTCAGACTATGGCCGCATCATTATCCCCGACATGCTCGGGCTTGGACGGTCAGATAAATACACCGACCCGGATGCCTACAGTTTCGAGATGCATTACCGGAGCGTCGAGACACTGGTGTGTGATGTGCTTGATTTGGAGAATGTCACACTTGTCTGCCAGGATTGGGGCGGGATCCTTGGGTTAGCGCTGGCGGGGCATTACCCGGACCGGTTTGCCCGCCTCGTCCCGATGAACACGGGGCTGCCTGATGGCACCCAAGAGATGACAGACGCATGGCACGAGTTTGCCGATTTTGTCAAACGCGTCGATGAACTCCCAATCCGGTTACTCATCCAAAATGCCACACAGACGACGCTCGACGACGCCGTCCTTGACGCGTATGCCGCGCCGTTCCACACGGAAGCCTCGAAGGCATGTGCCAGAGCACTCCCGTTCCTCATCCCCCAATCACCCACAGATCCTGGTGCCGACCGGATGCGCGCCGCCAAAGAACGATTACAAGACTGGCAGAAACCAGCATACGTATTATTCTCAGCGGGCGACCCAATCACCCGGAACGCCCGAGATCCACTCCGTGAGTTACTCCCAACGGCGAACAACCAGCCCGACCGATGGATCACAGACGCCATGCACTTCCTCCAAGAAGACAAAGGCGAAGCAATCGCCGAGGAAATCACCGCATTCATCGACCGAACCTAACACCACCTAGACCCGATCCCTCTCTGCAGTCACTCATCGAGTATCGACCGAGTTGAACGGATATTTCGCATGCCATCCCTATCGGTATTCTCACCGAACTCAGCTGTAGGGAGATGCGTTTAACCCCACTGGGGTGACACGATGCGTGATGGATAAGGTGGGAGTCTTCGGTCATGGAGTGAGGGTATCAGCCTTCATGATGTCTGTGTCTCTCGACGTTCGGGGGGAGGGGGTGTGTCGCGTATCCAATGGTGGTGTTTCATTGGCCGTGGTCGGGAACCCTTTTTGCACCCGGCGTCTAAGCGTTGGTCGATGACCCTTGAGGATGCTGCCGAGGAACTCGCCTCCAGTCTCGGCGTAGAAAAAGCGGAGGTCAAGGATGACCTTGAGAAACTGGTGTCGTATTCCGTGCCTCTCGATGAGGCCAAACAGAGTTTACGGCGGAAGTATGGCGATGGCGGCGGCGGTGGTGACCCACCGGAGACGGATATTGCCGACATCGATCCGGAGATGGGGAATGCCACGGTCACGGCCCGTGTCTTAACCGTCGGTAAACGGTCAATCCGGTATGAAGGCGACGACCAGATTATTTTCGAAGGTGAACTCGCTGACGACACCGGGAAAATATCATATACCGCATGGACCGACTTTTCATTATCACCTGGTGATTCCATTACCGTTGGGAACGCCGGGGTTCGAGAATGGGAGGGCGACCCAGAACTTAATTTAGGCGAGTCATCAACCGTGACGAAGCACGATGACCCCGTAGAGGTCGAATATCCCATCGGCGGGGAGCGGGAGCTTATTGACCTGCAGGCCGGTGACCGTGGCCGGACCATTGAAGTCGCCGTGTTGGAAGTTGAACGGAAGACGATTGACGGCCGTGACGGAGAAACAGAGATTCTGAGCGGCGTCGTGGGCGATGAATCGGCACGACTCCCGTTCACGGATTGGGATCCCCATGAGGCGATCGAGGCGGGTGACTCTGTCCGGATCGAAGACGTGTATATCCGTGAATTCAGAGGGGTGCCGTCAGTGAATATCACGGAGTTTTCCACGGTTGAACCAATCGCAGAGGTCCCGGTCAGTGAGACAGCTAACCGGATGGTGGTACGGGACGCGGTGTTGGCCGGTGGCGTCTTCGATGTCGAACTGGTTGGCCACGTGATTGATGTCCGGGATGGCTCCGGGCTGATTCAACGGTGTCCAGAGTGTGGGCGTGTGGTCCAAAACGAGCAATGCCGGAGTCACGGAGATGTCGATCCGGAAGACGATCTACGCGTCAAGGCAATACTTGATGACGGGACGGATAGCGTCACGGCTGTCCTCGGTCGGGAGTTAACTGAGGCCATCTACGGTGACAGCTTAGAGGCAGCGTTAGACCATGCGCGGGATGCGATGGATCGTGATGTCGTTGCTGACGAAATTGCGGCTGACCTCGTGGGCCGTGAGTTCCGGGCGCGTGGATCGTTGTCCGTCGATGAGTATGGCGCGAATCTGGATGCGTCGGAGTTCCATGCGAGTAGTGATGACCCTGAATCACGAGCGCGGGAGTTCCTCACGGAGGTCACGTCATGAGTACCGGTGGGCTCGACCGTCGAGAGGTCGCGTATCGCGTGTTCGCAGCGGAGTTCGAGCAAGCGGACTTTGCCTACAGTGAAAGCGATGAGGAACGGGCACCGAACTATGTCGTGACGCCAACTGGCGCGCGGGTGAACCGCTTGTTCGCTATCGGGGTGCTCACGGAGGTTGAAGAGGTCAACCCGGAGATGGTTCGTGGCCGCGTTGTTGATCCAACCGGCGCCTTCGTCACATATGCCGGACAGTACCAGCCGGATGAACTCGCGTTTCTCGAACGTGCCGACCCACCGGCGTTTGTCGCGCTCGCCGGCAAAGCCCGAACGTTTGAACCAGAGGATGACGACCGTGTGTTCACGTCAATCCGACCGGAATCAATCAGCGAAGTTGATGCTGAAGCCCGCGACCGGTGGGTGGTGACGACGGCCAAACGGACCCTCGACCGCGTCGGTATCGTGGCATCAGCCATCACTGCTGGATTGACCGGTGACCAGCTCCGCACAGCATTACTCGACGCAGATGTCGATGACCGCCTCGCCGATGGCATCGCGCTTGCCCTCGATTACTATGAAACAACGCCCGTCTACCTGGACGCCATCCGGTCGATGGCAATCGATGCTGTCCGCGTTGTGGCTGGTGACCAAGACGAAGTTGAACCGATTACCGTGCCCCCTGCTGCGGCGACGGCAAGCGATACGGAGGCGGAGACAGCTGATAGCGAGACACTTGCACGCGAACTTGCGACGCTTGATCTCACCGCGCCATCGCCGGTCGAGACCGACGAGCCGTCGGACGACGCGACGACGAAACCTGACGCTGCACCCGCGACAACGGCCTCAGCGGAGGCATCGACCGATACTCAGACCCCCGAGAGTTCGACGACAGCCACAGACGCCGTCGAAACCGATGACTCCCCATCGGATCGTGCGTCAACGGACGCTTCGTCTTCGTCGGCGGACACACCGGACATGCCCAGCCCTGAGTCGAGCGACGCCACTGCGGCTTCGACCGACACAGCGGACGCCACTGACACCGAGACAGCAGACAGTGCGGCGACGGAATCGAGCGAGCCTAATCCATCGACCGACGACCCTGGATCGTTTGAACTGGATGATGCGGCCCGCCAAGAGGTGGAGGACGAATACGGGACCGAATTTTCAACCGCGGATCAAGTCGACAGTCCGACCGACGAACCCGACAGTGCCACCACGGAAGCGGCCACCGATTCCGACGCTGGCCAAGTGCCTGATGACGACAGTGACACAGACACACCCCCCGAACGCGAGGTGGACATAGCGCCAGCCGACGAGTCGAACGAAGCCGCCACCGACGTCGACCTTGCGGATGCAGTGATACGCGTGATGGATGATCTCGATGAGGGCGATGGCGCGAGCTATGATGCAGTCGTGGAAACAGTTGCAGATGAATATGGTGAAGCGCCTGATGAGGTGGAGACAGCTATTGAGGATGCACTTATGAGTGGCCGGTGTTATGAACCGTCGGATAATCGCTTAAAGTCGATCTGAATGATCGAACCGGTGGTCGAGACGCCCGCTGCGGTCGCAGAATGCGGACCGGAACGCGTCCTCGTGATCGCTGATTACCATGCCGGGTTGGAGATGGGGCTTCGTGATGTGGGCGTTGAACTACGGAGCCACGCAGCGACCCGCCGGGAGGCCGTCCTCACGATCCTCGGGCGGACAGACGTCGATCGCGTGGTTTTCCTCGGGGATGTCGGCCATCGTATCGGAGCGCCTCACGGCCCTGAACGGGATGAGCTTGAATCATTATTCACCGCCGTCGCCGACCAGATCCCTGTGACAGTCACGAAGGGGAATCATGATGGGAATCTAGAGGAGATCGCGGCTGACTTGGCTGATGTAACGGTTGAACCCACGACCGGTGTTCGGATTGGTGATGTCGGATTCTGCCATGGCCACACGTGGCCTGCCGAGGCCGTCCTGGCGGCTCCACTCCTCTGTACCGGCCATGAACACCCGCTTGTTCGCCTTGCAGATGACGTCGGCGGCACGCGGACGGAACGCGTGTGGCTGCGTGGCGCTCTCGATCCTGCGGGATTCCCAGACTACGATGCCGTTGGTGAGCGCCTCGTGGTCTGCCCGGCGTTTAACGATTTATCAAGCGGCACGGTAGTAAATGAGGCAGATACATTTCTCTCGCCGTTTCTGCCTGATGGCCTCGAGAGCGGCGAGGCGTTTCTTGTAGATGGGACTCGACTCGGTGAGTACCAATCAGTCTAAGAGTGGCGGACTGCTGGACGGCAGTGCAAACGGGTGCATCCCTGCCCACGGTATACTCCACAGTCATAAAGTAAAATGTTACCGCGAGATACTTTCGGGGTTTTAAATGTGAAAAGTGTCCGAAGTGTCGCCCTGAGAGCGGGTTGCTTAATCCGTTCGATACCATATCGAGACCGATGACAAACAGCAGCGCCAGCGGCGTGGATGTCTTCCGACTCCTTGAGTCGGACGTTCGTGCGGCGCTGTCAGCCCGTGGCTTTACAACACCGACAGCGCCGCAACAGGAGGCAATTCCACCGTTGGTCGCTGGCGACCACAGTCTTGTCGTTGCCCCCACCGGGTCAGGGAAAACAGAGGCAGCAATGCTCCCGGTCTTCTCGGCAATCGTCGAACGAGGACAGTGTCACGGCATCCAAGTGGTCTATGTCACGCCACTCCGCGCTCTGAATCGCGATATGCGTGAACGACTTGATTGGTGGGGGGAGACCCTTGACCTTGACGTGGCCGTCCGCCACGGCGATACCTCGAGCTATCAGCGGCAACAACAGGCCGACGACCCACCCGACGTCTTGGTGACAACCCCGGAGACATTACAGGCGATGTTTACCGGCCGGAAACTCCGTCGAGCCCTCGCCGACGTCGAACATCTCGTCGTCGACGAGGTCCATGAACTCGCGGCCTCCAAACGCGGCGCCCAGTTAACCATCGGGTTGGAACATCTCCGTGAACACGCGGGGAAATATCAACGCATCGGATTGTCCGCCACAGTTGGCGATCCGGGAGAAGTCGGGCGGTTTCTCACCGGCAATCGCGGCTGTCACATCATCGAAGTGGCCGCTGGTACCAATATCGATGTCCAGGTTCGACACCCCGAAATCCGGGCGGCAGACCACCAGACAGCGAGCGACCTCATGACAGAGGCTACTGTCGCCAGCCACGTCCGCGCCATCGATTCGATCGTGGCTGCCCATGACTCGACGCTCATCTTCGTCAACACACGGCAAACGGCTGAGGGTCTCGGCTCGCGCCTGAAAGCCTACGGGACAGATGTCGGGATTCACCATGGCTCCTTGTCAAAACAAGCACGGATCGATGTCGAGGATCGATTCAAAGCCGGCGACTGCGCCGCGTTGCTCTGCACCTCATCGATGGAACTCGGGATTGACGTCGGCCGGATTGACCACGTCATCCAGTATGCCAGTCCACGCGAAGTCCGTCGGCTCCTCCAACGGGTCGGGCGGGCCGGACATCGACGCGACGAGGTCTCGACCGGCACGATAATCACGACACGGCCTGATGACACATTCGAAGCACTCGCGATTGTCGACCGCGCGAACGATGGGCTGGTGGAGAATGCGGACATCCACCATGGGAGCCTCGATACCGTGGCGAATCAACTCCCTGGACTCTTGATGGGGTTCGAAGAGCTCTCTGCTGCTCGAGCATACGACATCATCACACGCGCCTATCCGTTCCGAGATCTGTCGGAGGCTGACTTCAAGGCTGTCGCCCGTGAACTCGCCGCAAATCACGTCATCTGGCTGGATGAAGATAACGACCAGTTGGAGAAATCCGGCGGGACCTGGCAGTATTTCTATGAGAATCTGTCGATGATCCCGGATGAAGCCAACTACGATGTCTCCGATATGGCGTCGGGACAAACCGTTGGCACGCTCTCTGAGAAGTTCGTGGTGACATTCGCCCAAACCGGCGAAACATTCATCCAAGGCGGCGAAATGTGGCGGATCACCCAGATCGATGACGAAGACGAAGAAATCCAGGTCACTCCCGTAGAAGATCCCGCCGGCGAGGTCCCTTCGTGGGTAGGCGAGGAAATCCCGGTGCCGTACGATGTCGCCCAACACGTGGGTCGGACCCGTGAAGCCGCCCACACGCAGTTCACCGACGGCGCCAGTCGGGCGGCGGTCGCCGGCTGGCTGACAGAGCAGTACCCAACTGATACCGAAACGGCCCGCAACGCACTGGCGCCAATCGAGCGTCACGACACAGCAATGCCGAGTGATGACCGGATCCTCATCGAGGGCTATGGCCGCACAATCGTTGTGAACGCCGCGTTTGGCCATACGATCAACGAGACCCTCGGCCGTCTCTTAGCGGCGCTTATCGGGCAACAAACCGGGTCCAGCGTCGGAATCGACATCGACCCATACCGTATCGAACTCGAAGTCCCCGGATCCGTAACGATCGGTGATGTCATCACCATTCTACAGGACACCAAGCCAGACCACGCCCCGCATCTCATCGAACTCAGCCTCAAGAATGCTGACTCACTGAAATTCACATTGGCGCAAGTCGCCGCGAAATTCGGGACGATTAAACGGTGGAAAGGCAAGGGATCGAGCCACACACAATTCGGGAAAGACCGCCTCCTTGATGCCTTAGCAGATACACCGATCTATGATGAGGCCATCCGCGTCGTCCTCCATGACGACCTTGATGCAGCCGGCGCCAGCGAGGTCCTCCGACAGATCCAGACCGATGCCATCAACCTCGTGACCGTCAGTGAACGAACGCCTATCGGGCAAGGCGGGCAATCCTCTGGCCAAGAATTACTCGCTCCCGAAAACGCCGATGCATCCGTAGTGCAGACAGTGAAAGACCGTATTCAATCAGACCGTATCCTGTTGGCCTGTCTGCACTGTCAATCCTGGGACCGCCGCCAACAAGTCAGTCGCGTCCCCGAGCAGCCCGAGTGTCCCCAGTGTGGCTCAACCCGTATCGCCGCGTTGAACCCGTGGGCTGATACCGTCCTTGAGGCAGTCCGCACCGAAGAGAAAACACCCGAGCAAGACCGCATGACCGAACGAGCCTATCAGGCCGCAAGCCTGGTCCAAAGTCATGGGAAACGCGCCGTGATCGCGCTGGCAGCCCGCGGCGTCGGCCCCCAAACCGCCGCGTACATCATCAACAACCATCGAGAAGATGAGGCCGATTTCTACCGTGACATCCTCCATCGAGAACGACAGTACGCGAAAACAAAATCATTCTGGGATTAACACCCCATCCGGTAAACCTCCGTGCGTCACCAATCCACAGCCGGTACAGCTGCCTTGATCTCCGGTGTCATCGTTCAGGGTCACTTTCCCCGCCGGTCACTGGCGTTCTGCTTGGGCCGCCTCAAAGTGCGCGCGGGTAATACGGATTTCATCGGCCCGACTGGCCGCCTCATCCGGGCCAAGGTCGGTCGCGTGTGCTCGAATGGCGCGCATCGAGGCATCGCGGACCAAGCCAGCAAGCTGCGCTCCAGAATAGCCATCCGTTGCCGCGGCAAGCGCTGAAAGATCCACCGCATCACCGAGCGGTTTCCCGCGGGTATGGACGGTGAGAATCTCGCGGCGAGCTGCTTCATCCGGATTCGGAATCTCCAGATGCTCTTCGAGGCGGCCTGGCCGGAGCAACGCCGGATCCAAGACGTCACGGCGATTCGTCGCGGCGAGGACAACCAACTGCGGATTGTCGGCCAAGCCATCCAACTCCGTCAAGAGCTGCGAGACAACCCGTTCGCTGGCTTCACTGGCTTCACCCCGCACACCAGCAACCGCATCAATCTCATCCAGAAAAATAATGGCCGGGGCCGCTTGCCGCGCTCGATCAAAGACCTCTCTGACAGCCTTTTCAGACTCACCCACATACTTATCGAGGAGTTCAGGACCAGCCACGCTGACAAAGTTCACATCGCTCTCACCGGCAAGCGCGCGGGCAAGCAGCGTCTTCCCCGTCCCCGGCGGCCCATATAGTAAGACACCGGTCGGTGGATCGGTCTTCGTCGCGTCGAACAATGGCCCATACGCCAGCGGCCACTCCACTGCTTCGGTCAGTTTCTGTTTCGCCTCACTGAGCCCCCCGATATCGTCAAATGAGGCTTTCGGCGTTTCAGCCACGTACTCCCGCATAGCAGAGGGATCAACACCCGAGAGTGCATCATCGAAGTCAGCCCGCGTCACGACGAGTTCCGCCCGGCTATCACGTTCGCGGAGTGCCTGCATGGCTGCCTCCGTGACGAGTGCGTGAATATCAGCACCGACAAACCCGTGCGTTCGCGACGCGATATAATCAAGGTCCACATCCTCAGCCACGGGCATCCCGCGGGCGTGCACATCCAGTATCTCTCGTCGGCCCGCCTCATCGGGAGCGCCAATCTCGATTTCACGGTCGAACCGACCGCCCCGACGGAGCGCCGGATCGATCACATCAATCCGGTTCGTCGCACCGATCACAATCACTTGTCCGCGCGACTCTAACCCGTCCATCAGCGTGAGGAGTTGCGCGACAACCCGGTTTTCCATATCGGCATTCTCATCACGAGTCCCAGCGATTGAATCGATTTCATCAATAAACACCACCGCTGGTTCATTCGCCACCGCCCGATCGAACGTTTCTCGGAGCTGCTCTTCGCTCTCGCCTTTATACTTCGAGACAATTTCGGGGCCATCAATCACCTCAAAATGAGCCTCCACCTCGTTGGCCACAGCTTTCGCAATCAACGTTTTCCCCGTCCCTGGCGGGCCAAACAGCAATACGCCCGACGGTGGCTCCACGCCCAGCGTCCGGAACACCTCCGGCTCCGATAACGGAAGCTCAATCATCTCCCGGACTTGCTCCAGTTCCTCATCAAGCCCCCCAATATCTTCATACGTCGTCTCGGCCGCCGCCGGCAGAATCGCAGCGCGATCCATGTCGTCGGCCGCCTCCTCTCCCGCCGCCGATCGGCGAGCGTCATGGTCGTCTCTCCCTTCTATGGGACGGCCACGCGGTGGCGCTGTCCGGTTGGCATCACGCACACGGACGGTCGTCCGATCCGTCACCCGAACAGTCCCATCAGGCGTGGTTTCGACAACTGTCGCCCGGACCCCAGGTCGCTCTAACCGCACCTGCTCACCAGCTTGCATCGGTCGATCCCGCAGATCCGCCGCCACTGCCTCTAATAACTCGTCGTCTGCCTGCACTGGCAACTCAATGACGACTTCATCGGCATCCGCCACCGAGATCGGTTCAACCTCAACCGTATCACCGATATTGACGCCGGCGTTCCGACGCGTATCTGCATCGATCCGGACCGAGCCATCGTCATCGCTTGCGGGCCAAACCTTCGCGACCGTCGGCCGCTCACCCTCGATCACGACAGTATCACCACTAAGCACCCCAAGTGCTTGCCGCGATGCCTCTGGGAGCCGGGCAACCCCCCGGCCCGCATCACGCTTTTCCGCACCCTGGACAGTCAACGACACCCGCCGATCCATACCTATCGTTCCGACCGCCGCCCGCTTTACGGTTCCGCCCCCACGGCCATCTGCCGACCCGAATCCACGGCACCGACACATGTGGTGTGGACCGTTCGTGGAGAAACGAATATACGGTGCCGAATCGCATACCCTTACATGGTCGCGACCACCGAGCGGGACGGGTCGACGTGGTATGAATGTGAGAAATGTGGGCTACTGTTTGACGACCAGTCTGATGCCAAACAACACGAGGCGAACTGCGACGCGGAGGAACCATCATACATTCAATAACCCTAGGGAGTGTCCGCTTAGCTCGACGTACGACTCGACGACCTCTTTCTGCCTCCGGACCCCTAGAAACCCCTACGTCTTTGCCCAGCAGCAATGGTCCTCTGCTCGATGGGTGTGTCGACCGTCACCCACTGTCCTGACTGGAACCCCCAATGGGGCCGCACATCACGACTTGTATGTCTGCGTCTTGTCAGAGGCGGTCGCGGTGCTCTGCAACAAGTCGTTCTGCTTGCTCTTTGGTTTGGGTTGTCTGCCAGCGGATTTGGTCGCCGTCGCCATACGCGACGATTTCCTTGAGGCTATCACGGAGCGGCCCGTGGTCGACGACCACGACAGTCCCTGATGCATCCCCGATTTCATACACACCATACCGGTTTGGGACTTCTCCTATCGTCTCGCGCGCCAACGGCTTCCATGCTTTCTGCAACGGCATCAGCCGTCACCGCCTCCATCACCAGTCGCAGTTTTCGTCTCAGTCGCGGTGTCCTCGGTCGGATCGTCGTCACCCGCAACGATCTCGTAGGCGGCCTCACCGGTGGCATCCTCCGCAAACACAAACACGCGGCCCCTGGTCGCTGCCGGGTCAGCAGACACTTCAATCTGATACCCCTGATTCAAGGCATCAACTCCGGGAAACAGGGCGGCCTGTTCCCCACGTTCAAGCAACACACGACCCACACCGGTGGATTCCAGTATATCATCGTGGGTGTCGCGATCGTTGACATACACCATCACCCCTTCTGTCTCATCCGGCGAGGTCACCAGCACATGCACATTCTTCCCGGGTGGACAGACCACCGCGTCCTCGCGGACAGCCGGCACGCCATGATAGAACACCGATCGACCGTCAAGATATTCAACCTCGATGCCTTCCGGCTCCAGTGATATCTGGAGAGTCTCCGGCGAGATGTCGCTTCGATAACTCATTACCAGGCATTTACACGGCGGCAGCAAAAGAAAGCCGGTTGCCACCTTCGTCCTGCATGGCCATTTGAATCCGGTATCCTGTCTCACAGACGCGTCTGCCTGGCCACGTATCGGTGCGTTGACCGTGTGGCGGGTGCGGCTGTCTGGAACTCGGTGCATGAACTCGCCCGGAAGGTTATTAGGCCGAATTCCGATGGAGGTGTATGCGAATCATCGATGGGGATAAAACGGAATGCACACGCTGTGAGGTTGTGATTCCGTTAGCGGACGCCGCCGTCCTTGAGCGGAAGCACAACAAGGATATGGAAAAAACGCTCTGTGGAGACTGCCTGGAATCAATCGGAGTCCCACAAGGATACGAAGTCGAACGAGATCTCTCCTACCTCGAACGCTAAACCACTCACCTCACCTTCAGCAATCGCTTTTACCCATCACTATTCTACGGGAGCACGTGAACGATTTCCCGTCCATTGCCGCGTCAATGGCTATCACAGCTGCTGGTGAGGGTTGGATACATTCAATTTGCGGTAACCGCCATCGCTTAGTAGCCGCCACGGTGAGAGGGGTGTGATGGAGGGTCACGCGACTGCCCCGGCGGCGGGAACGGTACTGAATGCGCTCGCTAATGGGTATGGATCTGCGTTCGCGCTCGACACATACACCGACGCAGTCGTCGACCTTGATGACTCAGAAGACATCACGGCTACAATTGAGGGCGAGCCTGATGCGGACACCCGGTTAGTGGAGCGGTGTGTGGAACTCGTTGTCGACCGGTTCGGAAATGATGAGGGCGGGCATGTCTTGACGCAGAGTGATATCCCGATGGCATCCGGTCTGAAATCATCAAGTGCCGCCGCGAACGCGACGGTGCTGGCCACCCTCGACGCCTTCGATGCCGCCGACGCGATCGACCGTGAGGCAGCCTGCCGCCTCGGTGTCACAGCGGCCCGTGATACTGGTGTGACGGTGACCGGTGCGTTCGATGATGCTTCTGCGTCGATGTTCGGTGGCGTCACGGTGACCGACAACACCGAGGATGTCGTTCTCCGCCGGGATGAGCCTGCTTGGGATGTCTTAGTCTATACACCAGATGCACACGCATTTTCGGCGGCTGCTGACCTCTCGCGGTGTGAACGGCTCGCACCGATCGCCGATACAATTCACGACCTCTCGATGGATGGCGCATATCGGCGGGCAATGACGATGAATGGCTTTGTGTTCTGCGCCGCGTTAGGGTATTCAAGTGAACCGCTCATGGAGGCGTTACCCGACTTGGCGGTGTCGTTGTCTGGCACCGGCCCCAGTTACACCGCCGTCGGCGACCGGGATGCACTGGACCGACTGGCGGACACATGGCGGCAACGGGATGGAGACACATGGATAACGACAACACAGACACAGGGAGCGACGATCGGATGAGTCGCGACGACCCCACCGAGATGGATCTCGATGAACTCCGGGAGGAAATACAGAGCATCGACCGCGAAATCGTCGAACTCATCGCCCAGCGAACCTATGTTGCAGAAAGTATCGCGGCAGTCAAACGAGAACACGACCTCCCGACAACCGACGAATCCCAAGAGGAGGCCGTGATGGAACGAGCAGGAGCGAACGCCGAACAGTTCGACGTAGACGCCAATCTCGTGAAAGCGATCTTTCGGCTCCTCATTGAACTAAACAAAGTCGAGCAGCGTGATTCACGGTAACACATAACGTGGTTTACGCGATGGTGGACTCAGCGTCTCATCAGCCGAAGGCTCAAAGATCGTAGACTCGTGAAGTCCCTCCTTTCTTTCACGCTAGTTAGAGCTGATTAGCCGCTCGGTCGAGCCTGCTTATCGTGCGGACGGAAGGATAAGCCATCCACTACTCGGCTATTGTTTTCTTAAGAAACGCACCGACCATGCTCCCGACAACAGTAGAGCCACCGACGGTTGTCGCGAGAAACAGCAGCACACCACCGAGTTCCATCAGCTGCACGCGTGGTGCCGGAGGACCACCTGCCCGGCCGATGAACAAATAGACGAGAACACTGCTAACTGCGATTGGAAAAAATACGAACAGGGCAGGAATTTTCGTTCGAACCACACTCTGACGGAAGCGAAAGCCTTCCGTTTGTCGGGCTGCATCCGAACTCTTTCGACTTGGATATCGATGAGATGCTGCATACGCGCCCATGAGGAACGAGACACCGACAATCCCGAACAGAACAGAACCAAGAACCGGGTCAATCATTACTTCTCCAAACGGAGATGCCTTCCATAGTAATTATCCCCGATTCAACCGATGATTGCTCCCCCTGTACTGCCCGGTTCGGGGTCAGCTCGTACCTATGGAGACTCGTGGTAGATGGACGACCGGTGGCCGACCGCCCCGACCTGTACCACACGTTCGTCGCGGTCGAACCGGACGATAGCGCGATAATCACCGATTCACAGTGACTGCCACGGTCGCATCCCCGTCAGCGGCTTGGCGAACTTCGGCGGGTCGCGGAACTCGTCGCTCACCACGTCGAGTCTGTTGATCTGAGTGTCAGCGTCGAGCGCCCGCTTCGAGAGCCGGTTGTCGAACGATCTCAATCCAATCCGAGACTCAGCGTCAGCGCCTCGTCCACCGCGTTTATGGTCTCCGTATCAAGGCTCCCGACTACCGATCTGATCCGCTCGTCGATGGAGACGACTCGAATCTGGTCGAGTCGGACCGACGAATCCTTCTCGAATGGTGATTCGGCTTCTTCGACCAGCACCTCGAAGGGGTAGCCCCTGTACGTTCCCGTTGCAGGAGCGACGATGGTCGTACTTGAGTTCTCGTTCCCGACATCGTTCTGTACGACCACCGCCGGTCGAGTCTTCTTCATCTCGTGTCCTTCTGCGGGGTCGAGTCGAACGATGACAACGTCGCCACGTCTTACTTCGGGCCCCTCACTCATTCATCTAGTTCGTCCCACGCTTCGTCCGATACGCCGTCCCACGCTTCGGTCAACTCCGCCGCACTCTCGGACGCATCGCGATACGCAGCGGCCAGCTCGTCTTCATCGGGACGCTCTGATTCCACGTCCACGACGGCGACGGTCACGCGTTTGTTCGCGTACTCCGTTCCGAGGTAGATTCGACCCCGGTCGTCTGTGCCCTTCGTTCGCAGGTCCTCGGCTTCCACTTTCGTCATGTTACCCACTATTGCCCACCATGAGTTAAACATTCCCCCACAATTACCCACGGTCTGCTTGAGGGACCCGGGTGCTGGTAGTGAGTTTGCCTGTTCACTCCTCGTCACTCATCAGCACCGAATCGCTCGCGGGCCTCCTCGGCACTCACCGTCTCGCCCGCCTCGAACTGCCGTTCGCTCTCCAGTAAGTCTTCGAGTGCCCGTTTCGAGATTCGCGTTCCGTACACCGCGTCACGGAGCGCCTCACGCATGAACTCCGAGCGCGAGTTGTAGCCCTGCTCCTGCCAGCGTTCGTCCATGTCGGCGAGGAACGCCTCGGGGAGCCGGAGGTTGACCTTCTCGTCGTTCCCGTCGGACTGAGCCATCATAGGTAGTACAATCGTACTACACTAAGGACTTTCGGGGGTAGCGTAGCGCCGCCAGCATCTACCCGGATCTGCAAACGCTTATATCGGCACCGGATGGGGCCATATAAACCTCGATAACAGGCATCTGAGTGTACAAACAGGCGTTATACTCGGTGAATGTGTCGAATTCATCGACCTAAACAAAGTCCACCAACGACACGAGCGAGAGTGACATGCACGGCACCGTGATTGCCTCTAACTAAGGTTACAAACGTTAAGGCATTTTTCGTCGAAGAGGTGAAACATCGCTGCGAATTCCAGGGATCTCGGTAGAAAACAACTGCTCGGTCGGTCTTGTTTATCGAGGAAGAGGCAGACCATCGGAAAAGCACAGAATAATCAATCCACTTGAGACATTACGTCCTGAACGTACACGGGGATTTGACAGTCGTGGTCGGATTCTTCCGGCGCTTGTATTGTTCGCGGGGCTGCTTCCCGTAGAGTCTGAAATTCGATGTTCGGCGACGAGATGACCTCGTCATCCCGACCCACCATCACATATCGTTCCCATATTGTCACACGGTCGTGGCCATCTACTTCCGGACAACAACCCCCACCAGAGACGTTTTCTGGATTGTCAAGTCGGTCTTCGAGTGCTTTACCACCGGTTTCGGCAGCAAGATACGGACACTTATTCTGTGGATGTTGTGACAGTTTACTGGCATCCATCGTGAGTGGGTCAGCCAGTCCACGTTCTGGCTCATCGTGCCAGTCGTCGGGGACGTGGTCGGCTGGGTCTACGTCTGATTCACCACTACTCGAACATCCGGCTCCAACCACTGCAACAGCGGCGGCCAGTACCGACCGTCTGGAGGGCATATCCCCACACTTCGCTAAAGACGATAATACGTCTTGTGAGGGCATACTACCACCACCGGGTATCCTGTTCCGACCGGACGGGAGTGGACTGATTCCAGCGCAACGAAACTGAATCAGCCGTGAGAACTAGCCTGCACAAAGACAGCCAGAGGTGTCGCAAATTATTTAGTCTCTCTTTGACCAGTTCCCTCAACGCGAATGTTGAACGCTGCAAATATCCGTGCCCTCCCAGCATTCGCGGCTCTTGATTCACACGCTGTAATTGAAGGTCTGCGCCGCGGAG
>CAZSSY010000047.1:0-25352 GCA_964609565.1 uncultured Natronomonas sp. | reverse complement strand
AGAAACTGACCATGAGGCAGCGGTTCTCTTGATTGACGAAGTAGAACGCATCTAGTGGTGCCCACGCTTCATATACGAATTAGCGGTAAATGATCCCAGTCTGCTGTCAGAGTTATCCAATGTTGACGACGAGGAGCGGACGGTCAGCTGCTTTCACCACCCGTTCCGTTGTACTCCCGAGGTTGAGGCGTTTTTCTCGTCCGGTTCGGCCGTGTGTCCCCAACACCAAGAGATCGATGTTGTGGTCGGCAGCGTACGCTAAAATTTCGCGGTACGGGACGCCTTCTGGTGTGGCAGTTGTGAGATCGAATGTCGCCTCGGAGCTGGCGGTTGTTGCGAGATTACCGGTCGCAGCTGTGGCTTCGTCTGTCAACTCGGCGTGGACGTCGTCTTTTTCCTCAGGATCGGCCGCAAGGACCACACGACGATCAATTACAGAGAGAATGTGGAGGTCGGCGTCATAGGCGGTCGCCGCACCAATTGCGTGCTCGAGCGCCTCAGCGGCGGCATCGCTGCCATCGGTAGGAAGCAGGATTGCATCGTACATAGCGCATCACTCGGCGTCCCCCCACTTCAATTAGGCCCACCTAGTCAGTAGTGGACGTCAGCGATGTCGACAAGACGTGGAATGGCCGCCCTGGAGAAATATATCAATTCAATGAATAGATAGCGGGGGAGTTTGGTTAGGTGTGACGGCCGGAAACGCTTTTATAGTACGAACATACTGTCCAGGTGTGGCAGACGAGCGACCAATCGAGGACATCCTCGATACCATTGGAGACCAACACGCCCGGACCGTCCTCGCTGCAATCAGCCGCGAACCACGGTCGGCTAAAGAGCTTGCCGATGAGAGTGACCTCTCACTCCCGACGATATACCGTCGACTTGAGTTGTTAGAGGATCACGATCTCATCGTCGAACAGACAGCCGTGGCCGAAGACGGCAATCACTACAACCTCTATGAGTGCAACTTCGACAGCACCGTCATTCGGCTTGAGGACGACGAGTACAACGTTCGAATCTATCGACGTGAAAATCTGCCCGACCGATTCACACAATTGTGGGACGACCTCGGCGCTGAGTAACCGTCCCGGGGAGGCGGCGACAATGTCGCGGTGAACGCCCCCGTAGGTTCATCCTACTCGATGTATGACGCCGCAAGGTACCTTTAATAGGGCGGCAACAATGCCCGGCACATGGACCAGATCCTACAGGGCGTACTCGTCATTATGCGACTCGTCCTGTTCGGTTTAACACTGGGACTGACACTCATCAGTTTCCAAGCATACTCAAAACGGGGCAGCCAACGATTACAGTACGCCTTCATCGGGTTCGCGTTCCTTAGTATGGGCGTCGCCGTTTCAAACCTCACCACGCAGGTCGGGCTCTCCCCCGACATCGGCGCTCAACTCGTCTATCTTCAAATCGCGGAAACCATTCCCTTCATCATCGGGTTCGCCATGATCTACCTCTCCCTCTACCGGTAACGCCCGAGACGCAACCGCCATCGATATCCACTCGCCGTCGCCGCTTAACTCGCCGTGGCTCAGGGTGCGTTTCACGACTCGAAATGAACACCGGGTTAACGAGTACAACCGCCTTACCACCAGTATGGCCACCGATCACGCGACGACACTCGAGGGACCACCAGAGACGGACGCATACATTTCACCGACCGCCGACTTCCTTGTGTTATCCATTGCGACAACCGGCGTCGCGCTTGCCGGTGCCGCCGTTATTATTTTCTAACCACGAGTCGTCTACCCGTGGCCGCCGTGTCGTATGACGTCCTCGCCGAGCACGACACCAGGCTCTGGATAGCGGCATTTATCCTCTACGGTATCGGCGATACCGTCACGACGATGTGGGGCCTCTCAACCGGAGGGGTCGCCGAAGCTGGACCGATTGCTGCCCCGCTGATCGCCAGCTATGGGCCATACGTCTTACTGGTCGTGAAAGCTGCCACGTTCATAGTCTTCTATGGGATCTGGCGGGTTCTCCGCACACCAGGGCGAATTGCCGTCCCATTAGCACTTGCCGCTGTCGGAGGTATCGTGACGGCCTGGAACCTCACCGTCATCGCCACCGCTATTTGAACGACTCATCCCAGAAGCCGAGTGAGTCCTCTATGAGAGTCTCGAACGGCGCAATGTAGGTCTTTCAGGAGCTGCAGCCACTGATATCCTGGGGTCACCGATTCAAAAGAGGTTGCGGTGTGTGTGTGAAAATCTAGCCGTGGACAGTCGGTGTGGGTGTTACTCTTGGTGAAGCATGAGTTGTTCGGCGACCCGGTGGGCGCCTTCGGCGGCCGCCATTTCTGGCTCATCGGCGGTCGTGACGGCAACCTCACGCTGTAGTTCATCACTTAATCGCTCTTCAACTTCTTCGACGAGCCCCGGGATGCACGCCATTCCGCCCGTGAGGACAATACTTTCGTTGAGCGCCAGTTGGTAGACCTTCATGTAGTTGTTAGCCAACTCTGGCAAGAATTCATTGGCGACTTGGTCGACGACAGCATCGACGTATTCGTCCACCGCGTCCATGACACTGTGTTCGATCGTGAATTCATGGGCGCCGCCGCCGGGCTGCTGGATAACATCCGTGAACGATTCGAATGAGTCGAAATCAGCGTGTTGTTCTTTGTATTCGCGAGCGGTCGTGATATCAACATTCACGCGGCCCTGCGTTTCTTCTTCGATATAGGACACGATGGTCCGGTCTACTTCATTCCCCGTGACACCGCCGGTAGCGTATGGCGCGAGTTGTTCACCCCGCCGATACGCGCAGGCTTCGAGATTCGTCGACCCAAGATTCACCGCAATGAAGATTGTATCGAGCGCGTCCAGGCCGTCGAATGCTGGAACGGCGCCACAGAGCGATTCAGGATACGCCCGGACGAACGCCTCGCCGGCGGGACTGGATTCGACAACATCCTCGAGGTTCTTGATGCCTTCTTCGTTGTCGATGGTTGGGACCGCATACACCAGGCCGCTATCATCGGGCACGTCGGTTGCCTCCATGAACGCCTGGAAGAATGTTGCTGCAGCGTCAGCATTTTCGTCGTCTTCGGGGAGGCCCGACCGGAGCATGTATTGAACCCGATCAGGATACTCGACGGCGGCTTCTTCGCCGTAGATGACCTGTTCTTCGCCGGTGAGTGCATCATCGTATGTCGCCATACACGTCAACGTCCGCTCGACGGTATCGGGTGTTTGAACAACGGTTCGTGTACTGCCGAGTTTGACGCCAACGGGATAGCTACTCGGAACATCCGCATCCGATCCCGACTGGGAATCACTACTCATGCCCGTCTCTCGCACGCCAGTATACGTATAAATCAGTCGCAACTCACCACTCGATACGTGATCTGACAACAGGGCCTCCTGACGCCGCCTACGTGGCGAATGTCATCAGTTGATAGAGCATCCCAGCACCGAATACCAACACCAAGAAGACCGTTGTCACCACGACGACCGGAGAAAGATACTCCTCCTCTTCAATGATGTACTCTTCCATACTCCCAGACTGTCCCGAGACGGGAAAAACATTCTGTCATGTACACAAGTTAGTCTCGCCAGACACGTGAAAGCCACACGGACAGCGGGAAACACCCACTCTGACGAGATATCTCCACTCTACACAAAGTAGACGAAAGAGTGATACATCCGGTGCCAGACATAAGACGGTTTAAGGTGGACGTCTAAAGGGCATGTATGCCCGTTGACGGTCGGGAGGAGAACTCACATGCCTCTCCCGAGCTGTCTGACCCCGCCTTACGCGCGGCCGCCGAACGCACCGAATGGTATTTTGGTGAGCTCATTGACCGCGTGACCGCAGACCATCCCGTAACACGTCAACAAGTCATTCGGGCACTCGCAGAGATCGATCGCTCAGCGCAGTGCCAAGACCCACTGATCCACAAGCACAGCGAACCTGTCGACACCACGGCGCCGGGGCAAGTCCTCCGGCTGCCACCCACGGTGTGGGAGGAACTGAGCGATGCCCACGAGTTGTCTGGCCGGGAAGCGCAAGCGGCCCGCGCGGTCTACCAAGAAATGGCGACCGCAATACTCCCACACCACGCTGAATCGGAGGCCCCGATTGTCGTCGTTGCGACAGACGCACGCCAGTAATCCACTGAGCCGAGTCGGTGCCAACTGATCGTATCGCCGTGATTTTCCCGGCATGGCTGTGTAAGACAGGTATGGACCTGGCGGGCTGGTTGTCGACCGGTCGGGAGATCCTCCGGGAAACCCGGTCGCAGAATATCCCGTTTATGGCTGGGAGTATCGCGCATTCTGCGCTGCTTTCGCTGCTCCCGTTGTTACTGTTACTCCTGGTTGTAACGACGGCGGTCGGGAACGAGACGCTGAATCAGGAAATTTTCCGGCTGGCGCGTCGATATCTGAGCCCGGTCGGGGAAGCGCTTCTATTCGAGGCGTTGACGAGTGCTTCTGAGCGAGCTGGAGCGTCTCTCATCGGTGTTGCCACATTGCTCTGGGGGATGTTCCGGGTGTTCCGGGGATTCAACACAGCCTTCGAAGAACTCTATGGCGTCCAAGAGGAGCGGATGTGGGATCAGCTGGTCGATAGCGTGGTGGTACTCACAGCGATTGGTGTCGCCACTGTCGGCACGGCGTTTGGTGTGGCTGTAACCACCCGTCTTGAGCATCCGATCGTGGTTCTCCTGAATCAACTCGTGTTTATCGGTGGTCTCATGCTTGCTTTTTACCCGTTGTATTACCGGTTTCCAGCGCCGCCAATTCCGCCGCGTGAAGCACTCCCGGGAACGCTGATTGCCGCAATCGGATGGGTCATCCTTGAGTTCGCATTTAGCCTCTACGTCGAGTTCATCAATACCATCAGTCTGTACGGCTTTATCGGCTCTATTCTGCTTCTTCTCGTGTGGCTGTATGGTGTTGCGTTCATTCTCCTTCTGGGCGCAATGGCAAACATCGTACTCGCCGACCGTCACCGAGACGACTCACCGGACCACCCCGAGTAAACGCCCCTGCTGGAACCGCTGGCAACGGCGAACCGGGGATACGTGAGGGGTTGCTGTCGTCCGGGAAGAGAAGAGGTGGTTCCTGGAGGCAATCGAGGTGTTTAAGGAGACGCAATACTCCGATAAGATACCCTTACCCGCCAGGACGATGCTAGGTGCCTCCAGCATGGAACTCATTGGGAGCGCGCTCGTCATGATGTTGGCAGTTTGTGGTGGGACGATCGTCCATGAACTCGTGCATGCAGTTGTGCTCCATGTCAGCGGCGTCGAATACCGGATTCATTGGCGATATCATCCAACTCGCCATCGCCATGAAGCCGGATCCGTCGGGGCGTTGGCGTCCGTCGAACCCCAAGCGCTCCCACCTGATTTGCCGCCATGGCACCTCCGAGTGGCGGCACTGTCGCCACTTGTCCTCGCGACGCCACTCCTAGCAATCGCCCTCGGCATCCTCCCCGATCCATTTGCAAGCGATAATCTGTATCTCCATGCTGCCTTCATCGGATGGCTTGCCTGCGCACTCCCCAGTCCACAGGACTTCTCGTTGGTCTTTCATGCGGCAACCATAATAAACGACGGCGAATACGCACCCACTAATGCATAACACGGGAACTCACGTTTGTTACACCGATATGTGGCTCGTCCACCAGGAGCCGCCGTAGGGTAGCGCGTACCAGATACGTGACATTAGTGGCCGTTAGATGTGGTGTTCCGTTGGGTGGTTGGTAAATACCTGGCGTTCTCCATAGGTCTTTTCTCCTCCGTTCGGAAGGACACGTATGGTGCGTCGGGAGCGGCTGGAACGAGCACGCGGTGAACTTCAACAAGCGGCCACGGAGGCATCAGCATCCGTACAGACACAACTCGAATCGATAGATAGTGGGATTTTTACAGAAGAATCGGGCGATACCGCCCACGACTCCGAACCGAAGATCGACCGGATCGTCGAAGTCAACAAGAAATTGGACGCACTCACCGAAGAAGCCGAAAAACAAGCGGTGAAACAGCGGATGTCTCGGGCGCAGGAACTATTGGATGCCTACTTGAAAAATCATCCAGACGAAGGCTGACACCATGGCCAGTTGACAGCGTGGTGGTCGGTGTTGGTGGCGGACCGTCCGGACTGACAGCGACAGTGTGTACGACACGCCTCGGCCATCGCCCAGCCATACTCGGACAAGGATAGAGGCGGGGCATACACGGACAAATACATGACCGCCAGGGGAGAGTATTCTCGGTTGGTTGGCGACATCGAGACTCCATACGCGAACCGAAAGCACGTGGTAAGCTAGGATTCAACCGTTGGCAAGCCCTATACCCATCTAGTATCGCGTAGATAACCATTCATAATCTCTACAGAGACACCGATGACAACTCATAGATCCGAAGGCGGCGGTGACGAGTCGGCGAGTAATCCCACTGGCACAGAGCGCGTCCGAGACAGGATTGCGTCCGTCCGGCGGGTTGACGGGAAGACCGTTGGCTTGTTGCTCGGAGGAGGGATTGTTGCGGTCCGCGGACTCGTGTCGAGCAAGTCGCGGCTGCGGACACTCGGACATGTGCTGGTGGCGGGCTGCCTGGTGTACCTCGGGATCCGCCAGTTTCGACGGACCGAGACAATGGATGCGGCGGAGACATCCGACGAGGCACATGCGGCCAGACAACAGTATGGACCAGAAGCGGGAGCGGATGATAACCCTCGTGATATCACGGATGACGCTGAGACAGCAGCGGAGACCGAACGAGATAGCGGAGACATCCAGTTTGATGCGGATCAAGATCTCGATGGCGGCGCACAGCCGGACTTGGAGGATGAAGCGGGTGTGGAAGATCCACGACGGAGGCATGATGACGAGGTCGAAATTGATCTGTCAGAAGCCGCAGTGGCGGATGAAGCAAGCGAGGCCGCGGGGCCATCGTCAGCGCAGGCCCAACCGGCGATGACCGAAGACACCGAGCCCGACCATTCGCCGGCAGAGGATGCCTCCCACGTTGAGGCTGATACACCGGGTGGTGGCGATGACGATGCTGGCCCGAATCCGGATGCAGAGACCGGTGCGGCGACGGATGCAGCCGATGCTGCTGACCCAGAGAATGTGGTTGACGATATCGTCGAGGGAGATGCGGATGACGAAGATCGTGAGGCGGTCGAAACCGAAGGTGGGGCAGAGATTCATACTGACACGATGGAGTCGGGCGAGATCGATATCGATGAAGAAGATGTGTCCGACCCCGATAGTGACGAGGACGCGGCGACATCGAGCGACGACCCATCCGCTGCGAGTGACACCGTGCCCGACAGCGAAGACGACCAGAACGACAAAAACAGAGACAGTGAGTGACCGGAATGGCCGGTCGAGTGGCTAATGTGGTGTGGACGGTCTGAGCGGATGCGGTCATGGTCGATGGCAGCGTCCCCGGACGATGGAGGGGTGGTTATGCGGTGTCGTCGGGCTGCCAAGCCTGGATGGCGGTGATGCGGGCCCCGTCGACGTCGGTGATTTCGAGGGTGTAGGTGTCTATTTCGATGCGGTCGCCGACTGTTGGTGCCCGACCTAAGCGGTCCAAGAAGAGGCCAGCGATCGTTTCGAAGGTGTCGCTTTCAAAGGAGGCATCGAGTCGTTGGTTCACCTCGTGGATGGGGACACCACCACCGATCCGGTAGCGGCCGTCGGTGAGCGCCTCGATCGTCGGTGTGCTGGCTGGGGTATCGAAGTCGTCGCGGAGATCGCCGACGATGGTCTCGACGACGTCTTCAACGGTTGCGATGCCCTCCAACGCGCCCCACTCGTCGATGACGGCTGCCATTTGGAGTTGTTCATCGCGGAACTGGCGGAGGAGTTCATTGATTCGAGCGGATTCAGGGATGATGAGAACATCCCGGGCGACGTCAGCAGCCGTCATCGTGCTGTGGTCGTCACTGAAGGTGGCGGTGAGGATATCTTTGACATCCAGGTATCCCTCGATGTGATCCGGTTCATCGGCTGCAACAACAGGATAGCGGGTGTGTTCTGCCTCCTGGATGATGTCGTGTATCTGGTCGAGGGATGCGTCGGCGGGGATTGCGACCACGTTGGGTCGGGGGACCATGACTTCCCGGACGATCGTGTCATCAAGTTCGAAGACTCGGTCGATCATCTCGACTTCTGTTTCGGCTATCTCGCCGTGGCTGCCGGATCGCGCAAGCAACATCCGGAGTTCGTCTTCCTGGATGGCTTCTTCAGATTCAGATGCCGGTGGGATGCCGATCAGTTGTGTGAACGCGTTCGCGGTTCCGTTGAAGACGAGTATCCCCGGGAGAAACAGGTAGTAAAACAGCTTCATCGGCGGCGCGATAAGCAACGAGAGGCGTTCAGCGCGTTGAATCGCGATCGTTTTCGGGGCGAGTTCACCAAACACGACGTGGAGAAAGGTGATGAATCCGAACCCGAGTGCGAACGCCACGAGACTGACACCACTTTCGGGCAAAATCGAGCCGAGCGCTGGTTCAATGAGGGCGGCCACTGCCGGTTCGCCGACCCAGCCAAGGCCGAGTGACGCGATAGTGATCCCGAGTTGCGTGGTTGCGAGGTAATCATCGAGATTCGCCATGACCTCGGTGAGGACGCCGGATCCACGTCGGCCTTCTGCCGCGAGTTGTTCGACTGCCGTCGCTCGGATCCGGACAAACGCAAATTCAGCCGCGACAAAGAACCCATTCAGAAACACCAAGAAGAACGCGACGAGTAAGCGACCGAGCGAAAGCGCGACGTCAACCATCGCTCCTCCATCTATACAGACTGGGTCGCGTGGTCCCGCATTGCATATGCCCGACATCCATGCGTATCGAGGAAACGTATGAGTGTTGCATCCCGTTCGGTGGCATTACGATAGTCCACGGGCGGTGGCCCCTAAACCCCGGTGGAACGGCGAGTAGCTACATTGGCGTGCCCGACCGAATCGTCGACCCAGTAGCGCCAGTTAGGAGAATTCAGCGAGGTGAAACCAAGGCTTGCCCGGGGATGTCCGAGATGGACGCCGGTAGGGTTATGTGTCGTCGGAGGATGTCCCGTTGGGCAGTGAAGACACGTTCGAATTGTCCCCAGTAGATGAAGGATTCGTCACTTTGCCCGTTAGATGGTGGGGAGAATTCGTGGGAGGGGTTGTCTGTGATGGGGCGTTGTCGGGCTGTGGTGAGGGTGGGGATGATGTCTCTGTGGTCTGGGCGAGATGGGTTCGTTCCCAGCGGGAGTATCGTTCCATGACGCGGCTTGCGGTTACGCCATGGAGAATGATCGATGTGAGGACGATGAATCCGAGAAGTGCCCAGAGACGCTCGGCGGCAACGAGTAATTCGAATTCTTGAAACGACGATTCATTGAGGGCGAACGAGAGATAGAAGAAGGATCCAATGCCGCGGATGCCGAATGAGGCGATGACGGCCCGCGACGGCCACGGGAGGCCGCTACCGAAGAGGCCGAGTATGCCGGCGAGTGGACGAACAACGAGCACGACGGCCAGCCCCACCGCTACATCTAGGGGGGTTAACGGTGCTAGTAATCCACCGGCGAGTGCGCCGCCAAACAGGACGAGGACGGCCGCCATCAGGAGGCGCTCGGTCATCACGGCGTAGTCGTTTAATGTGCGATAGTAGTCGTGTTCCCACTCAAACCGCCGGAGAACGAGAGCTCCGACGAAGACAGCGATGAATCCATAGCCGTGTAGCAACTCGGTGACGCCATAAATCACCAGCGTCCCTGACAGTGCCTCAGCACCGGCGAGTGCTTCAGAAACTCGGGAGGACGCTGGGAGTCTGAAAATGATGAGAGCGCCAGCGTAGCCAAGTATCCACCCGATGATGACACCGGCGCCGATTCGGTACACGACGTCAATGAGGATCCACTCGGTGACCCATGTGAACGAGGAGATGGTGGTGACGCCGGCGAGCACGATTGCCAGATGGGTGAACGGGAATGCCAGCCCATCGTTCAACCCGGCTTCGGACGTCAAACTGAAGCGGACGTGGTGTTCTCCGGGCAAATCGGGTTCGTCTTCAACTTGGCTGAGCGGTGGGCCCGACTCGATATCAGCCGCGAGGACCGGATCAGTGGGGGCAACGACGGCACCCAACAGTACAGCGGTTGCCACCTGCAATCCTAATACCCACCAGCCAAGAACCACCGTCGCAGCAATCGTGACTGGCATCGTAATCCCGAGTAATCGCCACGTCGTCCCCCATTCTCGCCAGTCGAAGTGACGATCAATCTTGAGACCGGCTCCCATTAACGCAATAATCACCACGAGTTCGGTCAACCTCTCAACAACAGCTGCATTTGCAACCAAATCTGGCGGAGCTACACCATGGGGGAGACTGAACAGCCCAAATCCAAATGCCACATAGAGTATCGGGAGCGACAACGGGCGGTGTTTCAACAACCGGGGTAACACGACCGCGCCAAAAATAGCGAGACCGATAACAATGAGCGCGATGTGATAGGAGGCAGCCATAGCGAGTCAAACTAGAGAACTATCATATCGAGTCACGACTCGTCCCTCCGTCCACCGCGCGCATGCAGGCCGGGTACCCAACACCACGTATGCAGTGTCGTAGCACGATGCCGCAGTGAGAGACCACCGACAGACCACTCGGAGAACGCCAGCAGAGTCATCGACACATACACATTCACCTACAGAGGGAAAACCGGCATGACCGTTTACCTCATCACCACTAGAAGCCTGGAAATTACGGACCATATGCAGTGAGTAAGCACACATTGTCACTCCTGTTCCACCCGAGTAACCACTTTCAAATCGGGGTTCAATGGCCGGAAAGTCGGATCTATCTATCCGGTGTGTACACCAGTCACACCAGCCTGTATCAGGCGGATATGTATCGTTTGGTTCACAGATACAGCAGACCAACGGCTCGCCTAATTGGTGTCCAGACAGACGGTGCGTAGTCTTGCCAAAGGTGGACAATGACACGATTGCCAGTTCTCCAATAGATGTTTCCCGACGACCGTGGAAGCATTAGCCATGGGACAGCCATCGGTGAGGAATGAACTCAGAGCAACGGTTGCGAATGAAGCAGTGGCACTTGGCGTTCTCGATACTACGTACAGCCCAAGACTCGTTGAGTACTTTGGTGACCTCGGCCTCGATTTCGTCTGGCTCGACTTGGAACACGGTGGGCCGGACCCCTGGGATGCCGACGTCATCGAGGATTTACTCCGAGCTGGTGACCGAACAGATATCGAGTTGCTCTTCAGACTGCCCGATACTGACCCGACGTTGGTTCGGAAAGCACTCGATGTCGGTGCCAGAAGTGTATTTCTCCCCCGGGTTGAGACAGCGTCCGAGGTTCAAAAAGCAGTGGAATCCGCTCGGTTCCGCTACGATGATGGGCCAGGAGATCGAGGGCTTGCCTCACCGCGAGCAGCGCGGTGGGGACTTGCCGACAACTACGTCGACAACGAAGACCGCAACACTCTGGTCGGCGTGACGATCGAAACAACCTCGGCACTCCACAATCTCGATGACATCCTGGCTGTACCAGATCTTGGATTCGTTTTCATTGGTCCCTTTGACCTCTCGGTCTCCCTGGGCTGTCCGGGTGACATCGAGCATCCCGACGTCCAGGATGCCGTCGAAGAAATCCGGTCTACAGCCGTGAACGCAGGTGTGCCGGTGGGGGGACTTGGCTTCGGGATGGATGATGTCAACGAGAAGGCGGCGAACGGGTATCAGCTGATCAACGTGGGTAGTACGACTGGTGCTCTCAAACAGGCTGTGGACGGATGGCTAGATGCCTACGCCGGGGAACCATCGACAAACACCTAACTCCGCGTTCTCGAACGCCTGAAACAGTCGATAACGCTGCCCTGTTTCGTAGTCGAAGTCGGCTCGTATTCGTTAGTTTTCGGCTATGAATCGCCTGATTTCTACTTGTTTCAGTTCTCGGCTGAAGAACCCGTCTACTCGGTAGCGCAATGAGTCCTGAACGAGGTCAGAGAGGTAGTCACTGCGGCCACGGTAGCCGGATTCATCTTCCCTCGTCCACTGGGATTTGTCGGCGTCAGTACAGGAAATCGAACCTCATGTCGTACTGGTCTGGGCCTCGATCAAGTTCTGTGTGGTGGGGTCGTCGATGTCCACGACTGTGCTGAACACTTTCGGCAGTGATAGGCTTCAGGAGCCATGCTCCTTACAGAGTGGCTTTCTCGAACGGACCCTGTGATTTTTCCGCACTCCCCGAAGCGCAGTACTCGCTGTCAACAGCGAGTAATCGCTCAGTACATCTCTGGGTCTTTCGGGGAATACGAGGCACAACTCTGTCCATTTATCGTTGAGTTTGTGCAGTCGAAGGTAGGTGAGCCGTCATAGACCTCCCCATTGACTGTGGCATCCTGTAGCTTGACACTATCGTGCGAGACGACCGAACCAGAGACCTCACTGCCGAGGACTTCCACCCCGCCATCACTGACAACATTACCTGCAACGGAACTCCCGTCGACGACTTCTACTTCCTTGGCGGCGGATATCGACCCGCCGACGGTTCCATTGCCGAGTTTTACATCCGCTGTATGAGACTCAATAGATCCGATCACGAGGCCGTCTTGGAGGTTGAACACTTGCTCCACCTCGACATCGCCGTAGAATGTGGCGTTATCAGCATCAACGTCTTTCGCGCCGCTCATCGTCACGCCGATGATGACACCACCATCTTGAACCTCAATTCCCTCACTTGTCTCGACATCACAGGCGACGACAATGCCATGGATTTTAACATTGGTAGTACCGCCATCTGATTCGGTTTCTACCCAGGAACACCGCTTGTCCGGAGCGGGAGCTGTCGCCGCCTCTGAAACCGTCTCCTCCCAAATAACGTAACTCGTACCATGGTCGCCGAACCAGACAACTTCGATAGTCGTGTCTATGGGTACTACGTCGTGCTGATCACCGGCGGAGAGTTCCCGGGTGGCAAGATTAGACAGCTCCACTCCGCCATGGATCTCGATTTTCTCCCCCTCTAATGTTGGCCCATTCTCCATGACCAGTGTCTGGATGGCATCAACATCGGTTGGTTCAAGCGACATTGTGACGGTCGGTGCAGGGTCTCTCTCCTGGTTTAGCGAGTATAACATACCGGCAGAAACAGCTGATAGCCCCACGACAACCGCCACCAGCACTACGATACCAATCACTGGCGAAATCGCCCGATCTTGGCTGGCTGAATCTGTCACTCAGAGTTTAGTTAGGAATACGGCGTATATGACTGGCTCTATAATTTTCAGAGTTTGAAAACGGTGCAACAATTCAATTGATGACGGTACTCAAATCCCCAGCGTGCCGAAGTAACAGGAATAGATTCCCTGCGTGAGAAATCGTTCCTGCTGCTGACCGAGAGATGACTCTAGCCGATGCTTGATTAGTCGGATAACTCTGTCCTGGTTTCGGTGGCTCCATGATACACGAACAGCCAGAGTGAACACACAAACGCAACTGCGACGGATCCTGCAAGCAACGCAAACGCAACCCGGTACCCGGCTTCGGTGTAGACGGCGGCCCCACCGATGACTTCGCCTGTTCGGTAGGCGTCCAATGCCACTCCCATCAGTGCCGGCAGGACGGTTCCGCCGAGAAACCCAGCAGTGACAACCATTGCCGTCGCAATGCCGCTTGCTTCCGCAGGATATCGCTCCTTGATAATCGCGAGCGTAAGTACCGCCGCACCCGTGAAAAATCCGGTGAGGAAGTAGCTAACTGCGACGACAGCCAACGGTGGACGGCCGACTAAGGGGATGGGGACAAGCACGAGTACGAAGATTCCGAATCCGATCATCATCGGCAGGTATCGCCGGCCGAGACGATCCGACACACGGCCGATGACCGGCCCGCCGATAAGGATACCCACAGCACCGAGCAGCGTATAGAAGGAGGCTGTCGTCACGTCAACGCCATACACGGTGACCAGATATGGGACGCCCCACAGCCCAAGGAGCGTCAAAATGGCGCCGAGCGTCGCGAAGAAACACAGCGAGAGCAACCACTGTTCACCATCACCGGCCAACTCCCGTAGGTAGCGTATTGTCTCCTCAACTGTCACGGCGGGCTGGGTCGGGACGCTCTGGATCGGGTCAAGCCCGAGTTCGGTTGGGGACCGACGCACGAGTGTGTACAGCCCAGCGGCGACGGGGAAGCCGAGCACGGCGAGCCAAAGGATTGTCGCTCGCCAGCCGATCAGTTCGATGACGACCGCCAACGGTGTCGTCGCAAGAATCGATCCCAGTCCGACCATGCCGGCGGTCAGTCCCGTAACCGTCGCAAATTCATTCACTCGGAACCAGTTCGCGGCGAACCGTAACGTTGCCACGAAGACCACGCCGCCACCGAGCCCCAAGATCCCCCGCGAGAGGAGCGCACCTGGATAACTACTGCTGAATACGAATCCAATCGCTCCAACGCTTATTGTGGCGGCCCCGGCAGTTCCGACGTACCTGGGACCAATACTATCGACGAGAACGCCAGCAGGAATTTGAACGACTGCATACCCGACAAAAAACGAGGCGTGTAACGTGCCGAGCTGGATGGCCGTCAATCCGAACTCGACGATCAACGCCTCCGAGAGAACGGCCGTCGAGAGACGGTGGAGACTCGCTAGCAAAATCGCCATTGCCAGCATGACCCAGGCGAGCCACCGATATCTCGTTGGATCGGCCAGAACTGACACGAGACATCTGTCATAGGTGGAGGTGATAAAGTCACTGAGGAACCGACTGCTGCGAAAACAGGTGGAGCGGTATTCAGGCCGATGAAGTGATTGCGGAATACCAGGGCGAACCGCCTCGGGGACACGCTCCGAGGCACTCGGCCTGCCCCGCCTGTAGACGCTGTGCCTCTCCGAATTGAAGCCTGTGAATGACGATGATCGATTCTTCGATGCCCAGTCTGGCAGGAGATCGCTGACGGCAACGAGCGGGTATACTATGCGCGAAACAGGCGTCTCAGGAAGGGGACGAGATCGTCGAAGTACTTGGCCCCCCAGACCGCGACGATGAGTCCGCCGACGACGTTGAAGATCATGTCCGTGACGATGTCATCGATACCGAATACTTCGACGGGCGACGTTACACCGACGAGGTGAGAAAGCCAGACCGCCCCGAACTCAAAGACCTCCCACGCGACGCTGAAGGCGAGCACGAAGACGAGGATGAAGACGCCGCGTAACTTCGGCGGGAGGTGTATCTCCGAGGAGTGACGTTCGAGAGCCGTGAGCGTAGCGTAGCCGATGCCGGCTACAAGGATGGCGGAGACAGTATGCGTTATCTCGTCGTACCACGAATACTGGACGTACAATCCCAAGGATCCGAGGGCATGCAGAAATACCGCTACGGAGAGAAGAAGCACGAGTCCCGCATCCATCGTGTAGTGATACTCGCGGCGGAGGACTGCAGGTAGGAAGGTGACGGCCAACGGGAGGCCGGCGTTCAATGCCAACGCGAACTGGAGGCGCACCAATCCATATACCGCGATGACCGCTAATGCAACCTGTAATACCCGGACAAGGCGAATCTCGGAGGTGTCTGAGAGGTCCATGATATCGGCCGTCATCGAGAGTTTGATGGTTCGTTCGGGTGCAATTGAGATCCATTAGGGGAGACCCTCGCGAAGTACCACTCAAAGAGCACGCCGGTTGTCACACCGACAAGGGTTACGATGACGATATCGATCTGGAGTTCTCGCTGAGTGGTGAGAAAGCTCGTCTCGAACCACAGGTCAGAATAGTATTGTCCAATCGTCCAGAGCCCCTGGACAGCGAGCGTCGTCAGAACGGCAAAGCCGAGAGCGAAGCGACGACTCATCTCGACCGAGGTGAAAACGTCAAGTTCGATAGCCAACAAGACCCCCAGCCCTGCGACGGCGATATAGCCAGCCACCTCCGAATATATCCCGTTTCCACCGGCGAGAAGACCGATCGTGACGCTGAGTAGTAGCGGCCAAGGCGCCATTACCTCCCAATCACCCGCGGCCGAGGGCGGGATCAACGCCACCAAGAGACAAACGAGCGTAAAGCTACCCCACAGCCACTGACTCAAAATGATATTTTCGACCACCGCAAGTCCAAGTACGACCAGTAAGACCAAGCCCAGAATCGCATTCAGTCGGTCATTCGATGCGCCGATATTGAGTGAGGTCACATGAGACCGTTCGTGATTCGCGAAGAAATCATCTCCGGCATTGAATATGAGTCCTTGCCCGTTGATACGGGGTGCTGCCTTTATTGGCATCCACGCCAGCTGTACGTCGGGTTCGCGGGAAGAATTCTCAGTGAAGGAGTCCTCCATGAATAATCCAACTGTGAGAATGCGGCTGCGTATGGCTCGATATCCCCGCGGTTTGGGCGGCTATTGCAGCCTTAGATAGTTGAGCGCGATTCTCTTGAGTACTTGCAAGCCGTCCACTCTTTTGTCCGCAGAGTCAACCGTTTGTGTGTCTCGAGAAACGGGTTCGTGTCGACGTCGAACCGTTTTGGCGGCCTGCACATCTAGCCTCATCGCGCTGGCCGGATGTGGTGGCCCTGTGTCGAACCTGAATAACGACGAGGAAGGGACACCAACACCGCGGATAGAAGACGGCAGGGGGACGGGCGGGCCGTACCTGATTCGGTTAGCGGGCGAAACCGACGGCTGGTCGGGGATTGGGCCTGGAGGCACCGCCGACGAACAGAACCCGTTAATGAGGCTTCGCGACGGGCGTACCTACGAGGTCGTCTGGCAGAACTTGGACGGCGACCCCCACCAGTTTGTCATTGCCACCGCGAACGGCGAAGCGGTCGTGTCGTCGGAGCCGGCACGCGAGAACGGTCAGACCCGTTCTGTCGAGTTCACCGCCCGTGACAGGATGGATACATACTACTGCGAGTTCCACCCAGACGCGATGCGCGGCACCGTCCAGATCATCGACGGATAGCAAGCCATCACATAAGCTGCACGGCAAGTACGGGTTGTCCGGTGAGGTGACTACTGAGCGGGTCTACTGGCATGACATCGGCCAGTGGGGGCGCATGCAGCTGTATCGCTAGTCGAACTCGACTGAGGCACTGGAGTCAGGGAGAGCATATACTACGTTGCTCACTGCATCACGATCAATCGCGTCCTTGATCGGTGGAGGTTCAGTTGCATCCATCTCCTCCAGTGCGACGATTTTTCGCATTCGAGGGAGGGATTGTTTCCTCTCAGGTTGTTTTGTAACGCTGCTTCCTATCCCGGTGAGCAGCGGGCCTGACAGTACTCATAGGGATCGTCATCGCTGGTGCCTAGGCCAGCTCGGTGGATCCACTCATCATCGGCCAACTACGGGTATAGTGCGCCGGAGAAAAACAGTTGTCGTTCCCGCTAAGTTGCCCCTTGACATCCCTCCGGCCCTGACTGGCGAGGAGTCCCCGACGGTGAGGTCAGGGGTGTACGGTACCTCGTGGTGAAGGACGCTTTCGCATCTCACGTCAGTGGTTGCCTTCCACTTGTGACTGAGGGCGTGCGTTGCAGTGCGTCGAGCCTGTCAACGGGGCGTTCCGTCCCGGACGCGCCGAGCGTTTCACCGCGACGAATATGGCTCGTCGCTCCACGGCGGGGTATTCAGCCCGCAGGGTACCACGATTCGTGTCGGCCATGCCGGTACGTCGTGGACTGGGTCGGTCGGGGTTGGTACCTCGTGGGGCGTAGACGCGAAGTGGCCGTCCCGTCAAAGACGGTGTGTCCCAACGGGGGAACTCCGAGGGGCTACGGTATAGGTGCGTCTGTTTGTCTTCCTCGTGGGATGTTACGTTGATTCTTCGTTCGATGTAGAAATCGGTTCGAGATCGTGGCGTTCAGTCCAAACGGCGAGATACCAGAAGACGGGCGCCAATTCATTCGCCTTTTCTGTCGTTTCGTATTCGACACGCGGCGGAATTTCATTATATGCTGTCCTGGTTAATAACCCGACGTCGGTCAACTCCTCTAGCCGATTCGAGAGCGTGTTTGGTGCGATATCGACGACTTCTTCTAGATCGCTAAATCGGAGGGGTCCGTCGCCGGTTGCAAACTGGTGGAGGATGACGATTGTGTGTTTCTTTCCCAGGAGATTGAGCAGAGTGGCCATTGTCTTGTTATCTTTTTCTGCTTGTTCAGAGCCTGGTGGTCGCTTGGTTTCGTTTGAGAGGATCGTCTGGATGAATTCTTCCGCGTGCGGTGGTTCCACCATGTTTTAACTATTCTTTCTGAAGCTATATAGCTTGTTCCTTCTTAGTTCCTAAGTAACAATCGTTCGAGTGATTTACTCAATAACTTCGAACTTGATAGTATATTACTTTCGATAGTGTATCTTCAGGTATGGCACACAAATCAAATGATGCCGATGCACAAACCGACAGGGTAACCAGTACAGGACAAATCCTGCAATACGGAATCCTCACCGTCATTGGTGTAAATCTCGTGAACATCGGAGTCCTCTTCCTTGGACTTTCGATAGTCGATTACCCCGCTCAGTACGTAGGAGGGCAATTTGGCCCGCTTGCCATCGTGCCTGTCGTCGCAAACTCAACGATTGCGGCAGTCGCTGCGACTACTGTCTACGGGCTCCTCACGCGATACTCACGTCACCCAAACCGAACGTTCACCATTATCGCAGTAGTGGTGTTTGTATTGTCATTCGCCATGTTCCTCTCGCCGGACATGGCCGGGGCACCAATCGAGGTTTTCGTTACACTCGGAGTTATGCACATCACCGCTGCAGCCGTAATCGTGGGTATTCTGACCCGAATACCTCACCGAAACGCCGGATTGGATTCGGGTGAATGAAAATGAGTAGTTCCGATCAACCCGCCAAAGATGGCCGACCGCATATCGTTGCGCTCTGTGGGAGCCGCCGAGAAAATAGCTACACCAAAAAAGCACTCAAAGAGACGCTCACAACTGTACGTGAAGCCGGTGGATCAGCCGAACTGGTAAACCTGACAGAAATGGAATTGCCACCATTCAATCCAAAACTTCCAGAAGCAGGCAATGGAAAACAAGTAACTCGCATCGTACATAACGCAGACGCGATCATCCTCGGAACTCCGATGTATCACGGGTCGTACTCTGGCGTATTGAAAAACGCGATCGATTACTGTGGATTCGACGAATTCGAGGGCAAAACAGTTGGGCTGCTCGTCGTCTCCGGCGGATCCTTCCCAACACCGACCATGACACATCTCCGGGACGTCTGCCGATCATTGAAAGCATGGGTTCTCCCGCATCAAGTAGCGATTCCTCAAGCCCAATCCGCGTTCGGTGCTGACGGAACCGCAGATAAAGCCCTTGAAGACCGAATACACAAATTCGGAACAACGCTTGTCCAATATGCCACTATTGAACCGATTACGTACCAAATGAAGATGTCACAAGACCAGTAGGCGACCAACTTGACAGTATTCATTGCGACACGAAACGGAGTCTACCGCTGGACAACTACTTCACCCAATCCATGCAAGCATATACTCCATTCAGGGGATACACTACGTCTTCGAACGTTTGAAAACCACGAAGGAGTATTCGCAACATCGAAATCTGGCCTGTATCGTTCAACGGACACCGGCACAACATGGGAGAAATTAGATGTTCCACAAAAAGAAGTATTCTCCGTCGTCGGGAGTCCTGACGGGAAGCGAATTTACGCAGGCACCCATCCCGCTCATCTGTACGTCTCGAACGACGATGGGGAATCCTGGGACGAATTGGAACACTTCCAGACACTATCAACGCGGAACGAATGGCATACACCACGGCATCGAAATGCTGCGCACGTTCGAACCCTTGGCGTTCACCCTGATGCCCCAGAGAGAGTGATCGCTGGCGTCGAGGTCGGTGGAGTTTACGTGAGTGACGATACTGGCGAAACATGGAACGATAGGAGGACGAATGCAGGTGAAGTATTAGATCTCCAAGATGACATCCACCACGTGTTGATTCTGGATCCAGACTCGTTCATCGCCTCGTGTGGTGAAGGGTTGTTCCGAACGCATGATACAGGTCGGTCATGGACTCGGATAGACGACGATGATGACCTCACGTATTTCCGAGAGACGTTCCATCACGACGGTATACTGTACACTGGCGCGCATACAAAACCCGGTACATGGAATTCCGGTGAAGGACCAGCACTACTGGAGTATCACGTCGAGAACAAAACATTCGAACGGGTTCCGTATCCAGGACGAGCTCAAAACGAATTTGTTATTTCTTGGACTTCGGCTGATGAGAACATTCTCGCGGGGACGAACGCTGGAAGAATACTACGGCGTGAAGACGAATGCTGGCGGCCTATGGGAACAGTCCCCGCTCGAATTAGATCGATTTCGGCGAGCACATGAATGACCTGATTTTTCAGGCGTGATGCTCCCTTATAACGTTATTATCGGAAACGAGGTTGACAAAAATGTCGATGAAACGATAGCCGCTGAACTCTACGTACCGGGTATATATTGGAGCGAGATACTACTGGATCAGCAAGACACCTTACAGATTGTTCGTGAACGATTATCTACAGAACGATCACCTAATGATTACTGTTAACAGTTATTGGTGCAGTTTGCGAACAACGCTGTATGAGAACGGAGAAAGAGCCAGCGAAGAGAAATTTTCGAGAGATTATATGGGCCCGTCATTCGAATCCGAAAAGCGGCTGGAGTCGATTGGTTACAGGGTATGCGATTATTCTCGGCTTCTACTATCGCAAATGGAGAGTGGTGGGGCTCATGGTACTCTTCCTGATGATCAATCCAGTGTTGTTTCCTGAACCTCCTGATGAAACCGACGACTGGATGTATAAAGTCGTGAGAGCTGAAGAACGCTGGATAACTGATGGAAATCGTCTCATCGGCCTCGGGTACCCCCAAGTCGTTAACACACTGAGTATTCCAGTCGGCCTCTATGGTCTCTACGCTGCGTATAAGCAGAAGCCGAAGTCAACAGTGATTTTCCCACTCGTTTCAATAGGACTCAACCAGTGGTGTATGAAGAAAATTATCGACTACTACGAAGAGATTGATTCTCGGTAAGTGGAACTCACCTGGCGTTCGGTTCAAGCACGTTCTATCTTTCTACAAGGAGAGAATCCCGTCGTTTACGACGGGCGTAAAAGAAGACCTGGAGAAGCCCGCTGTAGTAGCGGTTACACTCAGTGTTGGGCCTGATGACTCTCACATTATTGGTTGTTCCTGATTCAGTGACAAATTCCTAGACATTACTGCTTATCATTTGGATTGGGCAATTCACAATCCCCTCTCTCGTTAAAAAGAAACTGAGAATTCAGATGGCACGTGTAATTGTGTGCTCGACCGGTATAGTTTCGATTTCGTAGCCCGGGGAAGATACATGAATCCAATAAGAGACAACCGACGTCGTCGATACTTCCAGCCTCTCGAAATAATTGGATTCACGGCTTGTACGTGGGCGCTCCTATTCGCTGTAGTGCACATCTATTGGGCTGTCGGTGGCGAGATTGGATTATATGGAAATGAAATGACTGGATTTCTGCTAGTAATAAATCTTATCGCAATTCCGCTGTGTTTCTTGGCTGCAATAAGTGCGATCGGCCTCACGGCATCGTGGAACCGCATCACTCCTCACCGAATCTGGGTTATCGGTGCATGTGGAGCAGCCACCCTTCTGTCAATACGGGGCATAATTGGCATCTCCCAATATACATTTCAGAGTGGTTCTTTTTCACTCCTCTTGCTTGGATATGATATGTGGTTTTTTCTCGGCGGCATTTTATTTAGTTTGCTTGCCATTCTCTCCCTTCAAAGGGACAGATTTGATTATATTAATGAGTAAGTGGAGTGGGCGTTTTCATCAGTTTTCGAGGAGTCCTTCGACGATGGTCTCTATGAGAAATGACCGAATCTCTGGGTACGCTGGCCCCATCGTCTCTTTGTGAAGTGCGATGAATGTTATCGCGCGGAACATTCCACCGATGAGATCGGGATCTGCGTCTGGTATTGCTTCTGCCGCTTGCCAGGATTCTATGTACTGGTGAAAGAACCCGACGGCCTGCTGGTTTGCTTCTGCGAGTTCGTCTTCGCTCATGTTTCGTATCATTCGTTCAAATTCGGTGCCTTCGAGACTCGGTTTGACGAGTGGATTGGTTTCAATTTCATCACAAATGGATTCCAAGAGGGCGATCATTTCGTTGCGTGGACCGTCTGCGTTCGCAACGGCAGCGGCGTACTCGGCTTCGACTCGGTCGCGTTCGGTTTCGAGCACAGCCCAGTATAACTCGTCTTTCGAATCGAAGAATCGGTAAAACGTGCCTTCTGCGATCCCCACGGCGTCTGTAAGTTCCGAGACGGTTGTTTTCTTGACGCCGTACTGAGAGAACAGTTGTCGTCCCGTTTCGAGTAACTGCTGATAGATCTCTTCTCGTTCTTGATCACTGAATCCTGTCATTTGTTCCTCCTTGTGCGCAGTGACGGGCTTCCAAGTGGATTAGTCTCTGGTTGTTCGGTACTGCTTGAAACACGATTCATGAATATATGAGGGAAAAACTCATATATTCATAAGTCTTTCGAGGAAGTATGACCGAAACAACAGCTCACCGAACGGAACGTTCGAAGAAACGCCGTGAGGACGTCGTAATCGAGGTAAACGGACTCACCTACACGTACCCAAGCGCAGACGATCCAGCAGTGAACGACGTGTCCTTCACAATCAAAAAAGCCGAAGTGTTCGGCTTTCTTGGACCGAGTGGCGCGGGAAAGAGCACAACGCAGAAAATTCTCATCGGGCTGTTAGACGGATATGTAGGTAACGTTCGGATCCTTGGATCAGAAGTTGCAGAACATTCAAACGAGTACTACGAGCAAATCGGCATTTCGAGTGAGGCACCGAACCACTATCTCAAATTAACAGGATTAGAAAACCTGGAACTCTTCGCGTCATTATACCGAGGAGACACACGAGACCCACTGGAGTTACTTGATCTCGTTGGCCTCACTGACGCCGCAGACGTTCGCGTCGGGAATTACTCAAAAGGAATGAAAAGTCGGCTGAACTTCATCCGTGCGTTGCTACACGATCCAGACGTGATTTTTCTGGATGAACCAACGACGGGACTTGATCCGGGAAATGCACATATAATCAAGGACATCATCCGCGGCCTCCAGCACGATGGGAAAACAGTGTTCCTGACGACCCACGATATGACCGTCGCGGACCAGCTCTGTGATCGCGTTGCGTTCATGATCGACGGAGCGGTCCCGCTCATTGATTCGCCACGGGCATTAAAACGAGAGCACGGACAACCAATCGTCGAGCTCTCGTATCAGGACAACCAGGAAATCACGGACCGTGAGTTCCCGCTTGGTGAAGTAGGCAGCGACGAGGAGTTTGTTGAGATCATTCGGTCTGAATCAATCGAATCGATCCACTCGAAAGATGCGACCCTGGAAGACGTCTTTCTGGACGTGACCGGAGAAGTGCTGCAATGACGGAGAATTCCGCCGCTCAGGACAGATGGGATAGGGGAACTGCCAATCGTCTGTCAGTACACCGCTTCGTTTCGATGCTTCGGTGGGATGTCGCCCTGCAAATCCGGTATGGTCTCTACTCGATTTATGCCGTCGTCGTGACGTTATTCATAACCGGTCTCCAATTCATTCCCGAAGCGTACCAATCCATCGCAGTCACAGCGGTCATCTTCGGGGATCCGGTGTTTCTCGGGATGTATTTCATCGCTGCGCTAGTGTTGTTCGAGAAAGGCGAAGGCGTGCTCAATGCGATGATTACCTCATCGCTCCAAGGAACGGAATACCTCATTTCGAAGGCCATTTCGCTCACGATCCTGACCGTCCTTGCCAGTACGGTAATCGCTGTATTTGGCCACGGAAGTGAGATTCACGTGGGATGGTTTCTGCTCGCAGTCGGATTAACCTCGATGTTGTTCGTCCTGATTGGGTTCGTCGCCGTCTCTCGGTTTGATACGCTCAATTCATACTTCGTGTCGTCACTCTTCTATATGCTCCCGTTCGGCATCCCGTTGGTGACGCTGCTCGGGGTTGAGCATTGGGCGCTGTATTTACTCCCCACTCATGCTTCGATTCTTCTCATCAGAGCAGCCTTTGGAGTCAGCCAACCGGTCCCTGGATGGGAGCTCACCTACGCGATCGGTTATCTCCTCGTGTGGGTCATCGTCGCCTGGGGAGCAGCGAAGCGAGCGTTCTCACGGCATATTGCCGAAAGTACAAACCAGGGTAAAGGCGAGAACGCAGTTGCTGTCCCAACGACGGAATCCGGTCGTGATGATCGTCTCGGTCCGACCGGAATGTTGCTCGTTTCCGATCTGCGGAACTGGTTCCGTGACCCCCTCTTGCTGTTCGTAGTGATTCTCCCGATATTCTATGGGGTGATTGGACGGGTCATCACGCCGGTCGTTTCCGAGTGGCTCGCTCCGAGGTACAACCTTGTGGCTCACTATCCATTGCTCACAGGATTTTTTGTATTCATTCCGCCTCTCACAATCGGATTCGTTGTGGGGATACATATCATCGAAGAGAAAGAAGAGCGAATTCTGGAAGCTCTCTGGACCACACCGCTCTCTGGACGGGGGTATCTCATCTATCGCAGCATTTCAACGATCATCTTGAGCTTCGTGCTGATGGTGGTAATGGTTCCTCTGACGGGTTTCATTGCCGTTCCGGTTGAAGTGCTGCTTCCGACCGCTGCTGTTGGGGCGTTATGGGCGGTCGCGTGTGCACTCGCCCTTCCAGCATTTGCCTCCAACACTATCGAAGGTGTGGCCGTCAGTAAATTCGTGGGATTCTCGATCATGATTCCGGTGTTTGCGATTGGTATCTTACCGGAGCCAGTTCAATATCTATCAGGAATCGTTCCACTCTACTGGCCCCTAAAGGCACTCACCGTTGGAATCACCGATGGGTCTCTTGTCTATCTCATACGTCTGCTCCTCGTCGGGATTATCACGCAGGGAATCGTCATCAGATACCTTCTTCGGAGAGTGAACGCCTAACTGGTGAGGGACCGCGGTATCCTGTGGATAGAGACGACCAGTCGGACATAGTCGGTTTGAACGGTGGATGTAGCGGCTGTGACGTCAGCTACCCCTTCCTGAAGGGGTGGGCTTCCGCGCTGCTACCACAGTGAGTCATGAATAACAGTTCCTGAAACGGCGAGAATGCCAAAGAGGGACCGACGGTGCCAGATTGTGTACCCGGCACGGATATCGCACCGACCGTGGTCCACATGTTGACCACAACTGCTACCTTTATCGCACGAATACGAGAGAAGTAGATATGGCGTCGAATGGTTCGGTACTTGAACGGCTATACGAC
>CAZSSY010000046.1:0-26342 GCA_964609565.1 uncultured Natronomonas sp. | reverse complement strand
CCGCCAGCGTCATCTACCGCCGCGCACTGGATGAAAATCTCCTCCCCGGCCGCAGCATCGAAGGGGTCGCCACCGCCGCCCTCTACGCCGCCGCCCGCCAAGCACACACGCCACGCAGCCTCGATGAAATGACGAACGTCTCCCGCGTCGAGAAATCTGAAATCTCACGAACCTACCGATATATCGGTCGAGAACTCAATCTCCAAATCCAACCAGCGGACCCAAAAAGCTACGTGCCCCGATTCGCCAGCGATCTCGACATCAGTGATCGCGGCGAACGACGCGCTCGACAGTTACTCAAGACCGCCAAAGAACACGGGCTTCATTCCGGGAAATCACCAGTGGGGTTGGCGGCGGCAGCAGTCTATGCGGCCGCGCTCCTCTGTAACGAAAAAGTCACCCAAAGTGACGTCAGCGACGTTGCCGACATCTCCGAGGTCACTATCCGCAATCGATATCACGAACTCTTAGATATCGACGACGGCCTTCGAGTGTAACGGCCGCCACGCCATCACCGATCGGGGGCGAAACGCCGAAGCCAATCGGGCGTGGGACGATAACGTATGGAAACGACCCGTCATTTCGTCGCCGAGTGTATTAGCCAATGTTCGTTTCTCTTTATTCAGAAGTTTCAAACACTCACCGCAAAATGGACTAGGGAAAGCAGAAAATAGAAATTCGATCTATGGTCAACGGAATTCTTGGTTCGGTCATTCTGTCTGTGTTACCCCTACGCCTTGCAGAAGGTCATTGGCCTCAGCCATGACAGCAGCCTTGCTATGATTAGAAGCGTTTTGAACTGATTGGAGCATGTCCAATACGTTATCAATGGTCTCTTGGCTTTCTTGCGGTACTGAAGTGATTTTTTGAAGAGACATAATTACTTCGTGCAAGGACGAATTCCGCAATGTTCGGCCAATACGATCATGAGGGTATTTCACGTCGTGGTCTCCGTCATCCCCGTCCAGCTTAATGCTGCCCTCTCTTGTCATCACTATGGCCTCATTCAAATGTTTGTTATTGGTAACATCGCCCCCGTTCAGGTAGTCCATATACGTGGTAATAATTACCACCGCTTCAAGTACCTTCCCACTGTTATCAGATTAAAATAGTCCCAAGAAGTACGTAATTATCAGGGTTTTTCATTGGAATAGCACATTTGAGTTAATCCGGAGTCGTGTACATATGGTAGATTGGAGTCCGAAAGAGGAAATGGGGCCATTGGCATACCTGAGGTTCAAGCTTGGGCGGTGGGTGAGAGTATCAACGTTGCCTGAATGGGTGTATGAGGCGAATGACGGCTACTATGAAGGATACAGAGAGAAGTACGGCAAACGGCCATATGACGTTGAGAAAGTCTACACTGGTGATAGCCTTGAGTACAAGATCCATTACAAGACTGTCGGCGCGCCGGGGGACATACGAGAAGAGTACTATGTGAGAATCAAACGATAGCAGTTAGAAGATTTGTCCCAAAATTACTTGATTCATTGTAGTGCTGTTGGCATATGGATCTGGATGAATTGATATCGAAAATCCAGAAATACCATGATAGAGGAAAGCGAATTCAGGAAGATTCGGGGTATACCTTCGGTAAAATCTATCTGGTTCCATTCATAATTTCCATGTTGGTATTTTCCCCAATAGCAATTCTTGCATTAGAACAGCCCATGCACAGGGAATTGGTCGGAGGAATCCTTGCTCTCCTTTATCTTGCGCTTTTGATCTACGGCCATCATACACTGCTTGGAATAATGCAGTGACAGACTGGATTTCGGAAAAGCTCTATGGGCAAAAATTTTTGAGAAAAATCAAATCAGTTTTTGAGGAACTCTGGCTAACTTTTCGATAGTTTTGCAACTAATTTTACCTGAAACTGTGGAATTCGGGGATTTGGGGGCGGAATTCTGTTCACAGAATAGAGTATACAAATTTTCATACTATATCCTTTATTACCCAGAATAGTTTCATTGCTCGAAATTATGACACAAATTCAGTCGGATCTGAAGTTCGATGGAGAATTCCACCATTTCTCTGCTTAATAGATTCTTTCTTCGATCTACTTTCGTAATCTAATTTTCAATCTATATTTTCTCTGAATTATCTCTGAATCGATTCTAACAAATTCTGAGACATCTGGAGCGATTCTGTGTCTAATATGCTACATAACACTCACTCAATCACAAAGTCTATGAGAACGTAAATTTGGTCAAATTTGAGTATCTGAGTGATTTAGTCAAGCTCAGAACGTAGATTTTGGCTTCTCTCGAATTTGCTTGAAGATCGATAACAAAAATCAATCAAATCTCTTTGATCAACTCACACAAGCTTCCTGTATACCCCCTAACCCCTTGCCAGAGTTGAAATAGAGGGATAGCCCCCGCTCAGTGAGTTTGGGATTCTACTTACAGAAACCCAAACTCATATGTAGATCCGGATAGTTGGTACATAAAGAGAGGCAACCGCAATGGCTCAAGACACGAAAACCAAAACTGAGGATAAGGCCAAAGTTTGGCTGAAGCCAGAGCAGATCGAAGACATGCGAAATGCAACGGTGGCAAATAGCCCGGATTATCTCGCCGGGCGAAATGATGCTATCATTGCTGTCCTAGCCGATACCGGATTACGGGTAGCTGAGTTGTGTGCGCTTGACGTGGATCTTATCGATCTTGAAGAAGGCATAATCATGCTACCAGCAGAGATTCAGAAAGACTACCCGAACGACAATACCCCTACGTACACCGAGATAGAGCTTGATGGTGAGACAATTCGGACCCTTCAGACTTACCTTGCCAATCGATGGAAGGACACAGACGCCCTCTTCCCCTCTCGCCAGAAAGATCGAATGACTACCGAAAGTATCCGTAATGTCGTTGCAAACGCTGCTGAAGACGCTCAGATCGAACCATATACGCTCAATGGAATGGGCAATACCGACCAAGTAACACCCCACACATTGCGTCACTCAGTCGCTTACCGTATGCTGAATCGGGAAGATGGCAACACCCTCTATGACGTGCGAAACCGACTCAGACACCGGAGTATTTCCACTACAGAACGGATCTATGACCACTTCGATAGAGTGTAGATATCTCTCTTTTAGATCTAATGTAAGGCCCGTTGATCCTTATCCGGTGGGCTAGTCCGGATCTGCTGTATTCCTGCCCCCAGCAGTGGGTCACCGCCGTATATCCCCCGGCGGAAGGGTTTGAAAAAGTCATCAAGCGACTGTTGCCAGCCGTTGAAGAAGAGGAAATCCCCAACCAAATGAACTTTCGCAGAGCCGTGAAGGCACCTGCTACGGATATCCACCCTAGGGGCAGATACCCACGTGGAACTACGTGCTACAGCTACTTTAATGACACGAAATCAGTAAATTTTGCCTTATTTTTGGACATTTGTAATTGTCGTGAGTAGATCCAAAGTCCAAGCCGATGGATAGCACTCAATGGGCATTGAGTTGGCTGTGTGGTGCCATGAGACCGCCAGAATGGCCTCTGAATGGATTGCAGTGGTGTGGCTTGATGGTTCGATCTTGCCGATGTCGGCAACGAACATTCAATACCGATGTCGGTGCTATAGCTCTATAATCGATCTTGAGTGAAAGGGCGAGCGCGCCGTTTTTGCTGATATAGTCCGGCTACCTAGCGCCAGACCATAACTCAACCTAGGATCTATCCTAAGAATGAGCGATCTTGTGGACTTATATCAAATCCCCGAAAATACCAGTTTTCGTAAACTAAACCCAAAAACCCGCTTGCCACACGGGGTTATATAAGCTAATTAACATATCAGAATCCAGAAAATAGGGGAAAATCCGATTCTAAAACTAAAAACCGGTTAGCCAAGGGGATTATGGCCTCACGTTGCTAACGACAATTCCCCTATTTATCCCACCCACAAGCCCTGTATCCCAAGAATTCAATACTCAAACAGTCCATTTGCCACTTTCTCAAGATCCTCAAATCCCTTATCCACCGTGCACGAGGGTTTGAATACACTAAGAGTAATAATATTTAATTACAGGAAGGTGACGAGTACTCGCCATTCGCTTCCCCTATGGTGTTATGGGCAATGCTGGATTTGCATAATGAAAGTCCCCATTGCTCTCTAAGTTCATTTGGTTTCGCCTTGAACATTGGGAAAGTTTTTCTCACCCTGTTAGGTATCATTGATATGCAGGACGATGAAGCAGCGATTATCGGGATTGGCCTGATTATCGTTGTCGTCTTATCTATCCTTGCAGTTATTGCAGGTCTTGTGAATGCTATTGAAGGATTTCTAATCTCAATAGGACTACCTCAAGGAATTGTTGGGGAATTTGGATCTATTCTCTTTTTCGGAATATTGTTTATTCTTATCATGTCAGTAATGAGGGGAATTATTAACTGAGGATGAGAACAAATGCCTGAATCTGGAGACGATAACAACCCTGTAATTCAGGTAATCAAAGCCTCTTTCCCAGTTGAAATATTTGATGTTACGGTCAATGAAATTACTAACGTCCATTGGTATCCATTTTTTGTCAGATTGTCATTCTTCGGATTTATTTTAGCGTATATATCTTCTTTTGGGATTTTATTCTTCATACTTACCGAAGACTATTCAATAGGAATTAGCGATTTATGGAGCGCGTTTAATCCATTAATTCTGGGTCTTCTAGTAATCCTGCTTATGGCGATTATTCGGTTTATTAAGGAAGTGAATTCAGGCAGAGGGCTAATTGATTCTTCTATCGCAAAACACCCGACTGCCAAAATAATAATCATTGGTGTCAAAATCGGAATTGGGATTAGCGCGTTATATTCGATTATTCGTTTATTGTATCAATCAATAGGTTCTCCCACACCCTTACTCGAAATTTTTCGATTCTTGGTAGTAATCATCTTCCTAGTAGGAATGCTGCTAATTGGAGGCGGATTCACAATCACTGGACTATACGATGCTTACAAAATTCGACAAGAAGACAATAGAGAAAGCGAATGAATCAGGTTGACTCAGCCCTTCTCTTCCAATTCCTCTGCATCAAGATCGCCCGAAAGGCTATCATCGTTATAATCCGTGGATTGGGTTAAGATATCTGATTGCCGTTGTTCACCAGGATCCGGATCATATCTGATTAATTCTCTATCGCCCAGAAATCTATGACCGATACGTGGATCGGCGGAAATCTCTATGAATAAGGGAGTGTGAGTGTCGGCCTCAATAATATTCCATTCATCAAATTCACTTTCAAAGCCTCTGAATTTCTCAAGAGGTATCCGGAATTCTCCTGATATTTCACCGGGTGAAAGGGTGAGAGGACTTTGAATATCAAATGACGGAGGGGTTTTAACACCTCCCAACCACCTACCTTTTGCATCATATATCCGGTGAAAAAATGTCAGGTCATTAATGTCTTTACTTCCGATATTGGAGAGCTGATATCCTATTTCCAAGTCGCCATCTGTGTTAGCCTGGATTCCCGGTCTGATCTTTACAAGTGGATATTCGGTTAGGAATATTTCTTTGAAAAGCAAAATAGATGCGTATAGCAGAGTGACCAAGATGATTGATTCGATGGATATACCATATAGAGTCGAATAGACGAGTAAAATAGCTGCTGGTAATATTGAAAAAATTATCATACTGGTTTCTGGATAAATGAAGAGCATCCTAGCCCCCCGATGAATGATATGAATGTAGAACCATCGAAAGGTGATCCAAGCCTTTGTTAAAAGCGATGAAGTTTGTAGAAGGCGTCTAGGATAGTCTTTCAGTGGCGGCGCGAAAGGTGAACGGACTAATATTCCATATTGAATTTGGAGATAGGAGAAGCTGAGAAGGGCGATTGCTAATATTGTAAATATTGCGATTGAAGTCCCTAATGCGTTTGATTCTAAAGCCATGATTAGCTGATAAGAGAGGATTTCATTAATCCCACCGCTTTTTTACTCAACCACCATTCGTATTTATTCAGATTCATAGGGGGTAAATAATATCACTCATGGGCTATATTGGAGGATATGCGCCGAAGGGGGTATATAGCGGTAGTGGGGACTTGCATAGCTTCCGTCGCCGGATGCACCAGCGAAAGTGACGATGAACCAGACGAATCTGACCCAGATCCAACACCAACTGAGACAGAGGAACTGGCACCTGCTGAATTCATCTTCACGGGAATTGTGCCCGGGGATGAAACCGTCCAGCTTGGCGAAAGTCGTGAACTTGGAGCAACATTTGAAAACGTCGGTGAACAACCCGGAACACAAGACGTGGGTGTAATGTTTAGCGACGAATTTGAGAATTCGATGGAATACTCACTAGATCCTGGCGAAGAAGGTGGTGTCACTCAAGGCCTAGACACCGAATCCCTAGGAGCAGGTGATTACGACTATACCTTTACCACAGAAGACGATGAAATCAGCGCGACTCTCACCGTTGAAATAGCCGAACGAATATTCGACATCGGAGAGACAGTATTGATCGAAGAAGAATCACTGGAGATTACCGTCTTGGATACCCGCCGCACGTCTTCAGTCGGAAGCGGATTCACATCGGAAGAAGCCAATGGCATATACGAAATTGTCAGATTTGAAGCTGAGAATGTAGGGGACGAAGAAATCCAGGTTGGTCATGACGACTTCAAATTGGTTGATACCCAAGACATTCGATACGAGCCAGATACTGGCGCAGACTTATACCTCGAAGATAGCGTATCCGGCATCTGGGAAAACCTGAATCCCGGCGTTTCCACCACCATCGAAATGGCATTTGACGTACCTGAAGACAGAAATATCCCGTACTTCATGATTGAGGGTGGTGGTGGATTCATCTCCCCACCCGGCGAATACCTAGTCCAGCTGGAATAGATTAGCTGAGGTATTTCCAGCCGACAAAGTAGGATTGTCGCCCGTAGCTCCATGTTCAGTTTCCAGGAATTTGTTTGCATTTATCCCGCAACGTTTCAACGTCATTAGACAGTCCTTCAACGATAGATCAGACCGCTCTTTTTCTTCCGGTGACTCGAAATCTTCAAATTCCTCCGGATTTCGATCAACGATGGAAATCCTATCTGGGAATCTCTCCTTGTAAACCTCTTCCTCCGGTTGATGGAAAGACCAACAGTCGCCATATTCATCTTTGAATTCCAGGCACAAGAATGGTTCATGGTTGATCTGGTGGCGTTCAACACTTTGGAGGTAATCGTCGCCATCCAGCAGGAATCTGTTGATTGCCCGCGATTTCGCACCATAGAGTGCTTTCTTTTTTACGGAATTTGCTCTGGCCGTTGATTTCTTGCCCTTTCGATAATTCTCGTCGGCAAGCCGGGCATATTTTTTAGCATGTTTGTTGATGTTGTAGACCGATTCCAGTGCCTCAGCGTTTGGCTGGCGTATTTCTGACATTGCTTCAACCCCTCACATTTCCCCACCGATTCGAGTTGGTATTACTACTCGAACACGTGGTTCAAACCGCCGTTCGCAATTGCCACTTTTAAGGTTTTCGTCAGACATCATACCACCTGAGCACTCACTAAATTGTCGCAACCGTGGCAGACGGTGACGACTAACCGACGTGAGAAAGTTTCCCGGTAAAACTCTGCCAGCTTGGATCTATCGCACTCACATTCTCTGCTTGGATCTGCATGCATCAACTCCCCTACTTCTTCTGTGAATCCGAAAACCTCCTGCCTGCCCAATCGCTTTTGAAAGTCTGTGCTGCCCCCGTACCGCGATGTTTGGTTTCCCATACTGCGACCAGATAACAAAACCGAAAATAAATAAATGTAAGCAGTAGAGTGAAAATTGTTCAATTTCAACATTCAAAATCAATACGTTTATCAAATGTTCAAATCGCTCAAATCACCGATTCGCTAGGTGTCTCCCGGTTCAAGTTCAACCGATTCCAATTCAAGATACCCATGTTTTTTGAGCCATTCAACAAGCGATTCCCGGATCAACTCTCGTTCGGACATCTGTTGATCGATCATGGCATGATCGATGGCGTCTATCAACTCCCCGTTGCAGAAAGAGGCATGGAGCGTCTTGTAAAGCAAATCGTCTGAAGTCGCGTCAATGTGTAGTGTTTCGTTCATAGTTTAGAATCTATAGAGGCCGCTAAGTTGGTTGCTGCGCTGCTCATCGGCAATATCATCCTGATTCACGCTAGCGCTAGTTTCTGTCTCTGGATCGACACTAGTTCCTTCCCAGAAATCCCGTATCGGTTCCATCCACCGGGCAACTGGAGATTCAACACAACCATGACAACTCTTGTCATATCTCTGCCTCTACCGGTTGGACTACCTTTGCCACCGGTTCATACTCTTCACCGCCACATTTCACCCACTCAGCACCAGCCGGATCTTGATGGTCTGTTGGATACACCCGGTAGTCGTTGCCACCAAGATATGCCAGTTTGATATCGCCCTCTCTACGCATGCGCTGTAGCACTGTCCCATACGTCTCAACAGAACGAGAGTCCAATGCCGCACACACCTCCCGAACCTGCTTTGGTGTGGGACTTTTACATGCTCTACCACCCTGATCGAAAGGGGTGGTATCTTGATACAGGTGGTTGTCGTACACAGCCGCCAACTCCCCCCGCTCAATCTCCAAGCCAAACACTTCAGCAATGAACTCAGCTTCTTCGGGTGGATACTCTTCGATCAACCAATCAAGCACAAATACAGCATAGCGATACGTGATTTCTGAATATTCATTGATATCCCGTAACGCACCTGTCGTCTTGTTCATCAACCGCCGGAATTCGCTTTCATCGAACCGCCGGGAAGCATGCCGAACTATCCCCTGCCGGTAGGCCTCTCCCCGGAGTCGCCACTTCCGACCTTGGCCATCTTTCGTGTATGGATTCTCCCTACAGCAGTGGCTGTAATAATCGTGGGCCAACCGCTTGGCCTCTTGGTCCGACAAATCGTGATACCGGAAAACTCCATACAAATGTTCGACTGTTACAAAGTCCTGCTGGCTTCGGTCTATCCTACCCGAGCCATTCCGATTGAGGGCTTCGCCCATATCCCCACGGCCACCGTTTAACCGGTCGGTCAAATCGTTGAAGAATGCGGTAGATTCCCGCTGAATGGTCCGTAAGCACGTATCTGCCATCTTCCGCCTATCATCGGGGATGTCGGGCAGCGAATCAAGCTCAGTAGTGCCATCCAGATCCGCCGAATGCTTTTCCGGGATTAATCTATCAATCTCTTCTCCCGGAACGCTCGCAATCGGGCGATCATGCTTGATGGTGTATTCGCCGGGTGACTCCGGAGTGCAACAGCCGTGTTTGCAGTCGGTGAGTGTACTCCCAGGACCAACCACGATTGCACCCTCTCCCTGAATCTCAAGGCCGTCAGGGTTTTTGTTAAGGTTGCTGTCGGTGGCAATGTAGTAATGGCCATCTTTGCCTTCGCTGTGGGGCGATTGGACGGTGAATGTAGGATTGTCCGTTAAAAATTGTTGTATATCCTCAGAGAGTGCATCATAATCGTCAACGTCGAATACGACAAGCCCATTGCCGGTTCTCACGGCATAATCACCCCGGATATCGCTTACTGGCGGCAGATCAACATTCCTCCATTTTGTTCTTTCCTTCGGACGTTTCTCGCCAGGCTGTAGTTCGATTCCCCGATTGGCGGAGATATCGGCATTTTCCAAACATTTGTGTAACTTATCGGAATTAAATCCGTAAGTTTTATCCCTGTTTAGGCCGTAGGTCGTACTAGATGCGCGCATAAGTTGGAATAGACTTGTCGTGTGTCAATCTCATCGCTTCTATCTCGACTGTGTGCAACCACAGTCAACTTCTCTATATCTTGTCCTTTCATTGATAGTTTATTCTATAGTTAGTGTCGCAAATCACAATAAAGACTGATTGGCATCAATTACTCCCCACCAATCTCGTTTATGTCTGGGACGTGGGCTTCAACCACACCATCTTTCTCGTCAATAATTTCGACTGAATCTAACGCTCGCATTTCCTCAATCACTAGAGAGTTTTTGGTGGCGAGAGTGGCGGATTCATCGTCATGGATAACGCTAGCGCTACGCTTGTCTTCTTCAGCCTCTTCTCGCATTTCCTCGGCCACGACAGCCCAGTATTCCTTCCCGGTCCTATCCGCCCTTTGCTCTAGTTGGTCGGCTGCCTCAAGCTGAGCCTCCAAAATCTCATCAGGCTTGGGTGCATCAGGCATCTCTCGCTCTTCTGCCTCAATCTCTTCATAAAGTTCTTCCCGGAGAACCTCTTTGTCGGTTGCTTGGTCTTCTGAAGCCTCTTGGAGTAGATCCACAAACTCTTGTCCGGATAATTCAGCAACGGATTTCCGACGTTTTTCCTCTTGCAACCAATCGCGATCATCCAACTGTCGGTCTACTGCTTGTTTCCGGCGCTCTATGCGCTTTTGACGAGACATTTCCTCCCACTCTGCTTCCATTTCAGCCATAGCTTCCTCAGCGGTGATTTCCTCGCCTTCAGAGGCAGACGGATCTATATCTTCGGCCACGTCCGCCCAATACTCCTTGCCTGTCCGTTCTGCTCTTTTATGGAGTTGCTTTGCCGCTAATTCCTCAACTTCAGCAATCTCACCATTGCCGCTAGCGTCAATTTCTGTCGGTCCTTGGAAAAGTTCCCAGTCTTCTGCTTCTTTTAATTCCTCAATCCTTTGTGAATCGTTGGTTTCCTCAATAGCAGACGGTCCAAGTCCGACGTATTCAAATCTATATTTATCTGACATTCTCACTCACCTCCATTCGCTTCGGCCCATTCGCTGGCAATGTGGGCAAGCAATCCCTCTGCTAGCTCTTTCGGTTCAAGGTCGCTCTGGACGGCAAAGTGATTAAACTCCAAAGCAGAGTCACCGGTCAATTCAACGTCAATCAATAGTCGTCGGTCGCTTTTATCGTTAGACATTATAGATATTCTTTATATTTTGTTAATCCAATTCCGCAAAATCTGCTCAGCCAATTCTCTGTCTCTCAATCCCATATCTTGAGCTATCCGCTCTAGGGACGCCTCTTCCGCCTCGCTGAGATTGAGGTATATCGCCATCAAATTAGAGGTTGAGCTTATCTCTCAGAAAAGACTCATAAGATTCGCCTTTCTGGCATTGAGATTTGATTGCATCCCGGAAATCAGAAGAGACAGCAATAGTCGTTCGATCTTGGTCCGCATTAGAATTCATACAAGCTATACTATACATACGTTTTGCTAACTTATCAATGTTTCGAAACTAACTGAATATAATTTTGTAATCCATAAATCTACATCCAAAACTCATGCATTGCAGCAGGATTGAGAGATTATTAGATTTGATCGTCCAGTATGAGACTTTTCGGCTAACTAATGGAGCCATCATCTTTTAATTACGATGCATGTCATATCAGAAGATTTATAAATCTGCGGTTCCTAGTGATAACCAACAGAGGTTCTATCTCATGTCGGAATCTGAATTTACCAGCATTAGCGTGAAGCCAGAGACCAGGCTTCGCCTCCAAAACCTGAAATCTGCAAAACGATACACCACCTACGACCAACTTATTTCTGAAGAACTTCTTAGCCGATAATCTTCTGAGAGGGTTGGATATTAATGGTGCTTATCTTGGTTGAGACGGTGTTAGGCGGCTTTAGCGACTATAATATCAACAGAGGTGAGTCTGTTTAATGCCTCTGTCGCCGGTCGGGGATATTGGGATTGCCATCAAATCCTCTACTGACGATTTCCATAAGGGCATGCGCACATCGAAGGAGTCGGTGGGGCTGCTTACCGGATCTGTTCGGAACCTCTCAGCCGCCTTTAGGAATGCAGGTGTCGCCATTACAGCAGCCTCAGCACTGGCAGGGACTGCCATGTTTAGCTTGTCTCAACAGGCTGAGAGGGTCAATGAGGCCTTCCGTGAAGTGGGCACAATTAGCAGCGAAATCCAAGATGTCCAAGGCGAATATGCTGATTTGGTATCGGATTTGAATACCGAATTCGGACTACAAGCCAATCAGCTTGAGGTAATCGATGGCCTCTATCAATCTCTGTCAGCGGGTGTTGCTGAGGGGGAAGAAGCTCAAAGAGAATTCCTTGAGACTGCCGCAGAACTGGCTGTAGTCGGTCGTGTTGATCTTGCCAGCACGGTTGATGTTCTATCCACGGCACAAAACGCCTACGGGGAATCTACCGAATTTGCTGAGCGGGCTTCGAATGCACTCTTCCGGACTGTCCAGTTCGGAAAAATTCGGCTTGAGGAACTGGCACCGGTAATGGGGCGAATCACTGCCCTGGGTGCCGAAATGAATGTCGCCATAGAGGAACTAGGAGCATCGATGGCTGTATTGACCCGAACAGGGTTTGAATCCCGGGTTGCGGCTACAGGGTTGCGCAACATCCTACGTTCGCTCATGCGTCCCTCGGAGACGATGAAGGAACTGTTGAGGGGAGTCGCCATTGAACAAGATGGCCTTGTTGAATCCCTGATTGAAGGCCATGATGCCCTAGATGGTCTTGCCAAGGAATACAGGGAAGCGACAGACGCAATCAGAGAGTTGGAAGACGCTCAAGAATCCGCACGCAAGACACAAGAAGATGCCTCTCTCGCAATCTCAGAAGCTCGGTTAAAGATTACAGCGATTGAGGAAGGCAGAGTGGATCAACTCACCGACCTTTCCACCGAAGCTGTCAACAATGCCGATTCGGTCTCAGAACTGGAATCCGTCATAGAGGATTACCGCTTTCAATCCAACCGGGCCAGAGTGGAAGAGGAACAAGCTCGGATCGAACAGGAAAAGCATCAAGATACCATTGCGGATCTGCAACAGTCGTTTAAAGAAGAATTGGATGTTCAAGGCGACCTGGAAGACGGCATCGGCCAACTTATAGTTGAGAATGAAGGTTTAGTTGGAACACTCAGCCGTCTCAGAGAAGAGGCAGATGAACAGAATATCGCATTCTCTGAACTGTTCCCGCGCACCCGTGCGCTTCAAGCCGCCCTGGCTCTTGTTGGTGAAGATGCCGAGCTGTTGAATGACATCTTCGCAAAAATGCGCGATAAAGGCGGGGAAGCGGGCATCCAGATGTTGGAAGAGAACCGTGAAGAGCTTGATTTAACTGAGGAAGAATTCCAGAACTTGAAAGACGGCATGAAGGATGTACCGGGGTTGTTTGATGATATCTCGGGACCTGCTCAAGAGTCACGGGATGCTATTTCCTCCATCAAAGAGGAATTCGAGACTCTCGGGCAACTCTTTGTCGAAGACACTACGGGCCTGCTTGATACGGTGGCTGAGGCTCTTGGTGGCATTACTGATTTTGTGGAATCGCTGAACGATGAAAACAAATCGGCAATCGGTCGGTTTGCAGCCCTGGCTGTCTCTATCGGACTGCTCTTGGGTCCGGTGCTACTGTTAGTCGGTCAATTGGGTCTGATAGCCACGTCAATGGGGACAGGATTGATACCGCTCTTGGGTGTGGTTGGTACGCTTGTCGGGGGGCTTGCGGGCGCGTTTACGTCCGTCTTAAATCCTGCTGATTCAGCTTCAGACAAGATGGATGAAATGGCCGCCAAACGAAGAAGGCTCCGGGAAGGGGGTGGCGAGGGTCCGCCACCGATATTCTCCAAGATGGAAGATATCATATCCAGTGTCATTGGATTTGTTCTCCGGCTCAAGCATGCCTTCGTTGAGAATACGCTTCCGGGTATGATGAAAGCGGGCCTGGCTTTCTTCAGTTTAATCGGAACTATTTCATCTGCTCTTGACGAATTCTTCGAAGAGGAAGATGCCAATCCACTAGAACAAATCACCTCATTCATCGGTGAGGCGTTCGGGGCTGTCGGCCAGTTCATCGATGAGAATGAAGAAATGATCGCCTCAATAGTAGTACTTGCTGCTCAAATGGCTAGCAACGCCGTTCCGGCAATAATTGCGTTTGCACGGGGACTTGGGGCTGTCGTCAACGAATTCATTGGCATGCTCCAAACGAAAGAGGCGCAAGTCATACTGTCTGCCCTGGCCACTGCGTTCACCGTTCTAAACGGTGTCATAGCCGACGTTATGACGTTTGTCGGCAATCTAATGCAAAAACATTCGGGGTTGGTGTCAACTATTTTATTGGCGACAGGGGCAGTGCTTGGTGTTATGGCGGCATTGTCAGCCTTGTCCAGCATTTTATCAGCCGTGAGCGTGGCTGTGGGTGGGTTGTTATTCATTCTTGGTCCGGCGGTGCTTGTCATCCTGGCCCTGATTGCGGCCACTGCTTTAGTGATTCATGCCTGGCGGAACGACTGGGCCAATATCCGTGAGATTGCGGCCAATGCTATCACGTTCATTATGGATCTGGTTTCGGTGGCATTCCGGGCCATGTTCTTCTTGCCACTGCTGTTGTTGGCGTTCTGGAGGGATGGCTTCAGCGGAGTCCGGGATTTCGTTGATGGTTTCTTTGATGACTTGGTATCGCTGTTCTTTGACTCTGGGAAAGCGCTAATCAAATCGTTAGCTGAAGGTCTCGTTGAAGGCATTAGTGCCGTCAAGGATGCAGCCGGAAAGGTGACTAATGCGATTAGCAGCTATTTGCCCTCGTCGTATTCCGAAGAGGGAGTCTTTGCGCAGAATTCACCTAGTGATTATGGCGAGAATATCACCGGGGGCATCGCCGAAGGTGCCGAAGATGGTCTTCCCGAAGTCGAGAATTCGCTGGATGGTATCGGCGAGAATCTGGGTGACGATGTTGAGAGCGACATCGATATCGGAGGCGATGTGGATGGTCCCGGAACTGGCGGCAGTGGACTACCTCCAACTGGGCAGGCAACGACAGATATCACGGTTGATGAGAAGGCCGTGTATTTCGAGGAAGGTGCATTCCAGGGGATTGCCGATGAGGAGATTCCGGAGAAGGTCCGCGAGGAAGTTGATGGTGCGATGGAAGAGATTGTTGAAGACCTGGAATCAACTGGACACCAGGATGATCCACGGCGTGACGGTGTGAGAACGGTTTAATTTTGACTATGACAGAAACATTGAAAATTGAAGTTGAGATCGATGATCCGGGGGCGAAGGGCTTCCGACGTATGGCAGAGGATAGTGATTTAGAGCTAGAAGAACTTGCTGAGGGCATACTGGTACTGGCAGGGCTTGAGTATTTGGAGAACAATGAATTCCAGAAGTTGATGAATGGAAGAGCTACGCCGAAGATGATATCTCAAGTGTTTTAGAACGATATATCTTCGATCTGTTCTCCTACGTCTTCGGGGGAGAGAGGTAGGTACTCGACTGTAGTCTCAATTTTGGCATGAGATAACCGTTTCTGAATGGTCCGGAGGTTTTTGCCATTCTTCAAGAGGTGCATCGCATGGCCTCTTCGGACAGCATGAGAGGTAATCTTGTGTCTGTCTTTGCCCGCCTTATCAACATACAGCACCTCTTGTATACCGGCATCTTCGGCAGCACTTTTGATAACCTCATTTGGCCGATTCCGGTCAAATCTTGTAGACCGATTTGTCACAAATAAATGATCCGACCTGGACGCCGTGGGATACGAATTTCGGTAGCCCCCATTGATCCATTCGTCCAGCCACCAATTGAGCGATTCCTTGAACGTAACTGTCCGTTCAGTGGATATTTTCGGACTCCAGAATTCATCCAATTTGTTTTCTTGGAGATTTACATCTTCGAGCCGCAGTTCAGCGACTTCTCCCTCCCGCAACCCGGTTTGCCACATCAATCGAAGCATGCATTCATTCCTGAATGCAGGCGACCTGACGTTCTCACAGAGCAATTCTTTCTGTTCACGGGTCACGTATGGCTTCTCGCGTTTGGTTTCCTCTCGCGTCTTCTTCGGGAGATAGTTCCGGCGCTCATACAGATCCTCAAACGGAGATTCTTCAAATTCCCCATAGAAACCGGCCAAGTCGTCATAAAATGCGTTTAGAGTGTTCCATCGGTTTGATATCGTATTTCGGGCATATCCTTCTTCATTGATGGATAGGAAATATTGATGCAAGAGGGTCTTGTGACGGTCTCTTTCAACCGGCTCAAATGATTCACCTGCATCGTTTAGCCACCGTACGAAATGACGGATATCCTCAAGTCTATTGTTGAAGGTGTAATCCGAATCATCCATCATTCGCTTGTCGTCCAGCCAACTCCCCGCCAGGTCAGGCATCTGAGCTTGTGACATACTCTATTCCCCTCGTTTCCGGTATCGGATATCGCCCTCTTCGGTTCCAATGTGAGATTCGACTTGTCCGGTCGATCTTGCCAAGTCGTTCAGCACCTTTTCGACGGTTTCAGTATCCACCGGTCCACCGATTTTCTGAGCAATTTCCTCGGATGGTGCTGGAACAGCATCTTCCCCGGTCGGTAACGCCGCAAAGACTTCACTCTTCAAATTCTGATTGGTGGGCTTCTGATTCTGGAGGATACCCTTCAGTTCCTGTATGTCGTTCGATAGCCCACTGAAGGCATGTTCCAGAGAATCAATCCGCTCAGAGAGGTGTACCGCCTCTTTCGCCCTAGAGCTGTTCTCACTCCCGTTATTGTCGGCTATTTCACGCTCGACCGATAATCGAATTAGGTCTGACATCGTGGTGAACCGTGGATCATCTTCGACGGCTCTATCCCACCGCTCCTTTTGGTCGCCATCAACAGCGACATTGATCTGCGGCTTTCGTTCTTCCATAGAAACACTAATCACCCAGCACGTAAAAAGATTATAGAAAATGGTAGAAACAACTATTCACTACGTCGCCACGTGTTATGTTGTCAATGATGGTGCGACACTCCTTCATGAACACGAGAAACTTGAGATGTGGCTCCCACCCGGCGGACACGTTGACCTGGATGAACTCCCACACGAGGCTGCACTCCGTGAAACGTATGAAGAAACCGGGCTCAGCCCGAAGATAATCGCTGACGTCGGGCCGTATCAAACGTCGCATGTCGCATCGCTTCCACGGCCGGCTGCGCTGCTCCTGGAAGATATCGATGTCCACGAAAACGGCCGAGTTGCCCACCAACACATCGATTTCGTCTACATTGGTCGTGCCACCACTCGCAGAATCCAGCCAGCGGGACACGATGAAACAGCTGCCGACGCATGGCAGTGGTTCACCCGCGCAGATCTAGGGGCCGACTCCCATCAGTTTGCCGCTGACGTACGTGATATCGGGCAATGGGCTATCCAGCTCGTCGATTGACATATACTCGCGTGAGGGATTCTGCAGCCCACTCGAGCCGCGTCGGAAGGTGTCGGTGTCAGTGGCATCGAGGTTCGACCCGGAACTGTGGTTCCGGTGAGGACGCATGTACGACAGGCGATGAACTGCGGGGAGTGGTTCACGCGGTGAGTGACTCGATATATTGCTCGATGTGGTTGTCCATGCGGCGTTTGAAGCCTGCCTGTCGGGCCATTCGATCTAACTCTCTGGCGGCGTAACTCCCGTATTGGATGGCTTTCTTGTCTCGCTCGCGGAGTGTTGGTGGGAGGAAATCCATGGCTTGCCGAAGTGCGTGTTTTCGGTCCTCGTCAGCAACCAGGAGCCGACCGGGTAATCGGAGGGCCGTTGTGACAACCCGGTCGTGGAGAAATGGCGCGATGACATCGACGCCAGCCGCCCGGAGGGTTAAGACATCGCGTTCCAGTTGGGACGGCAGCGACCGGATAACTTCAGTGGTTGCACCCCGGACGGTCTGCGCGTCAACGCGTGGATCGGTCGGGGCGTTGGCGATTTTTGCGTAGCCGCCAAAGAGTTCATCGGCACCTTGGCCGACAGCGAGAGTATCGTAGCCATCGCTTGCGACACGACTCGCAACAAGGTACAACGGGAGTGCAATCTGGATGTCCATGGCGTTTGATCGGCCTGTCGCCCGGACAATAGGTGGGATTGCGGCTTCGATATCGGCATGGGTGAATTCGACGACTGTAAGGTCTCTGTCCAGGATATCGGCTGCTGATCGGGCAGCTGCCAGATCGTGGCTCTCTGGGAAGCCTCCCACGTATAATGGGCCTGGGAGATGTGCAGCGAGGACTGCTGAATCAAGCCCGCCAGAGAACGCGATGGCTGGCGCATCATCCACGTCGTCGAGTGACGTGGTGACAGCGTCGTGGATGGCGGATATGGCGCGTGTCTCGTCAGTATACGTGGACGGTGTTGGGAGTGTCCAGATGGCCGTATCGCCCGAGGTGTCACGACGGTGTCCCGCTGGCACAGCGATCGGGTGTGAGAGGGCTGTGGGGTCAGGGCTCCACGTTGTGGGGTCGTTGAGCTCGGAAAACAGTGGGTATCGTCCGAGGATATCTCTGATTAATCCAGTATCGATGGCGCCCGCGAATCCATGGGTCCCGGGGAGCGGGTCACGGGTCGCAATCGCTTCGCGGACGGTGGCCGGATCGGCGCCCTGCATAGCGGTGGTGGGCGGCATTACCACGGGAGCATGGAAGCGATACGGCGGGTGACGCCACCGCCGAACTGTTGGATGCTGATGAACCATGGTGTGCGTTTCCCGACGACGCTCGTCCGACCGTCTTGGATGGCATCCAGGATACTGTCGGCACTGCGGTGGTAGGCGTCGACCTCGGTGATCGCTTGCCCCACCATTTCAGCGATATGTGCATCGCTGCCCGCAGTCATGGGGAGGCCGTGTTGTTCGGCGAATCGTTCGGCTTGTCGGTTCGCGCGGCCGGTGAACAGCCGCGAATTATACACCTCGATTGCGTCGGCCATCGCGAGTTCGTCGTCTGTCACGTGGGGGGCGATGCCGTGCCGTGAGGTCTGAAACGGATGGGGGATGACGGCGATCCCGTCGAGGGCATGGATGCGGTCGAGCGTTGCAGTGTATTCCAAGCCGGCTGGGACGAGTTCTTCGACGCCGAGCGCTAAGATATGGCCGGCTGCACTCGATACCTCCATCCCTGGAATCCCGATGAGGCCGTGTTCGTGGGCTTGAGCGGCGGCATCAAGTGAGGCCTCGATTTCATCGTGGTCCGTGATAGCGAGGGCGTCAAGGCCAACGGCGTGTGCTTGTTCCAAGAGTAGCTCGACGGGGTCACGGCCATCGTAAGACAGCTGTGAGTGGGAGTGAAGCTCAACCGACAGCACGCATCGGCGTTCGTCGCCACTTGGGAAAAACACCCCGGTTACCGCGCTCACTCGTGGGAACTCATCGCGGCTGATGGCGGCGGTGGACGCCGCCACCTGGAGAGATGGAAAGCGATATAGGAGGCCGCAGGTAGCAATCAAGTAGATGGCGCTTTCCCCGTCGGATCGGGACCTGGTTGTCGCGGAGTTGGGTCGTGAGCCAACCCGCACGGAAGAAGCGTTGTTTGAGAATCTGTGGAGTGAACATTGTGCCTATCGGTCTTCACAGCCATTGCTGTCTGCGTTTGATGCGGACAGCCCGCATGTTGTCGTCGGGCCTGGTGACGATGCCGCGGTGGTTGCGATCCCAGAGACTTCCTCCGAGACGGAGGGAAACCAGCAGTATGTGACACTCGGTATTGAGAGTCACAACCATCCGTCGTATGTCGACCCGTTCGATGGCGCTGCGACGGGCGTCGGTGGGATTGTGCGTGACACCATGTCGATGGGGGCGTACCCGATCGCGTTAGCTGACTGCTTGTACTTCGGTCCGTTCGACCGGGAGCACTCACGGTATTTGTTTGAGGGTGTCGTTGAGGGGATTTCTCATTATGGCAACTGTATCGGGGTGCCGACCGTCACGGGGAGTGTGGCGTTCCATGAGGCGTATGAAGGGAATCCGTTGGTGAATGTGGCGTGTATCGGGCTGTTGTCACCTGATCGGCTTGTCACGGCAGTGGCTCAAACGCCGGGGAATAAACTCGTCTTGGTGGGGAATGCGACAGGACGTGATGGGCTTGGTGGGGCGTCGTTTGCGAGTGAGGATCTTTCAGAAGACGCGGAAACGGAAGATCGACCGGCCGTCCAAGTGGGTGATCCCTACGCCGAGAAACGGCTGATTGAAGCCAACGAGGCATTCATTGAGGCTGGGCTTGTGGAGTCGGCGCGAGACCTCGGGGCAGCGGGCCTCGGTGGCGCATCAGCTGAACTGGTTGCGAAAGGCGGCGTCGGAGCAGCGATCCGGCTTGAGGATGTCCATCAGCGCGAACCCGGGATGGCTGCCGTCGAGATACTCCTCGCTGAGTCCCAAGAGCGGATGTGTTATGAAGTCCAGCCGTCGAATGTCGCGCGTATCCGTGCGATCGCCGAGAAGTTCGATTTGGGGTGTTCGGTCATCGGAGAGATTACTGATGGCGCCTATCAGTGTACGTTCCATGGGGAGACAGTCGTGGACTGTGACGCTGCGTTCTTAGCCGATGGCGCGCCCATGCATGAATTGGAGTATCACGAGCCGAGTCACGCCGAACGAGACGTGCCGACAGTCGACGTACCCGCGGCAGTGGAGATGGTGCTGTCAGCGCCAAATACCGCCTCAAAAACCTGGGTGTATCGCCAGTATGATTTCGACGTTGGGACCCGAACAGTGCGCGGGCCGGGAGACGATGCGGCGGTCCTCGCGATTCGGGAGGCGGGGGTCCCAACACCGGCTGGAGCGACGACGAACGGTGACACCACAGTCCCTGACGTCGGGCTGGCATACACAGCTGGTGCGGATCCCAACTGGACGGCGGCCGCGCCGTATGCTGGCGCGCGCGCGACGGCGCTTGAAAACGCCATCAATCTCGCGGTTGCTGGCGCACGGCCATTGGCCGCTGTTGACTGTCTCAATGGCGGGAATCCAGAGAATCCATCTGTCTATGGTGGCTTCCGAGCGATTGTCGACGGACTCGCCGACATGTGTCGTGATCTTGGTGTACCTGTCGTCGGCGGGAATGTCTCCTTGTACAATGACTCATCGTCGGGCCCCATTCCACCGACGCCGACGGTCGCGATGATTGGATCCAACCGTGGGATCTCGCCGCCACCCACCGCGCTCGCCGGGGATGGAGACCTCCTCCTCGTAGATGGCTCGGCGGATACGGCGCTCGGTGGCTCTGAATTCCTGTCACAAGTCGGTGGGAGCGATCGGTTCCCAGCACTCCCAGCGGCTCCCGACGACCTGGTGGAAGCCATCGCCACGATCGCCTCCTTTGACAGCACACTCGCCACCCACGACGTCAGTCATGGTGGAGTGGTTGTCACGCTCGCCGAGATGGTTGATGATGCCGGAGTTGACGTCCAGGTTGACCCCGCGTATGCTCCGACTGAATGGCTGTTTTCGGAGGCACCGGGGAGAGTCATTGTGGAAACCACGGATGTGGACCGCATCCGCGAGGCGGTCGAGGGAGTTGCGTCCGTCCACCAGCTCGGCGCTGCAACCGGGACGGGCGACCTCAATCTCACTGTTGGCTCGACGACACTCACGTATTCGGCCAGTGAAATCGTCGGTCTCCGTGATGTTATTGCGAACGAACTGGAATAGCATCTTTCGCGGCACGGAAGCGATCGCCGACGCCGCGGAACGTGACCGGGGTATCTTCGAACCGGCGGCCCGCCTTGACGCTAATCCAGGCGAGGGCAATGCCGAAGACCGCATCACTCGCCCAGTGAATCCCGAGATACATGGTTGAAATCACCACGCTGACGGCGAGTACAGTGGCGAGAGGGAACCACACCGAGAATTTATCGCGTGTTGTCCAGGCCAGGAGGGCCGCTGTCACGGCAAGCGACGCGTGGAGTGAGGGGAAGACATTCGTTTCGTCGTTGACCGCTGTGGTGACGAATTGATACTGGGCATACTGACTATAGAGGAGTCCTTCTGCTGATTCGATGATGAGGTTCCGGGGCCCATACGCAATAAAGACAACATAGCAGATGACACCAATGAGATAGTTTACGCCGTAAGCGACAATGGTTCGGCGGAGCGGGACCGGGTCTTGTAACATGAAATACGCTACGAGCGGGAAAACCACGAGGAAAACGTATCCATAGATATATGCGAAGGAGAAATACGCTGTGAGTTCGGGGGTGGCTATTGATTGAAGCCAGACGACCACCTGTGGGGTGTCTGCACCGAACAAGGGGAATAAGAGCCAGCCGTCGAGTGTTTTTAATTGGTCGGTGATCCGGATTCCGATGAGCCACGAAATCTCCGGGCCGATGTCTCGCGCGATCTTATTGGCGATCAAGACGGCGGCCAGGAGTCCGGCGTAGGGAGCAATGGTCCGGAAGCGGTCCCGGTACTCATACCGCGTCTGTACTAATCGGTCCGAACCAACGATGAGGACACAAGCGATCACGAGCATGAGGGCGACAATTACGACGAGTTGGCCGAGGACGGCGACGAACATTATGAATCACCTCGACTGACCAGTTGCTCGTTGTCGTAGTTGTAGCCGGCTTCCCGGAAGGCATCACGAGCTGCTGGGACATTGAGGTCACCGCTGTCCCCAAGAAACGGGAGGGTGGCGTCCCCAGTCCAGTCCAGATCTGCTGGAATCCATGGCGATTGAAGCATCGTCTCTGAGGGGACGGCCGCGCCACCGAATGCCGTGGTCACCATGTATTCACGGTCGATCATCCGGGCGAGCATCCGGCGGAATCGAGGGTCTGAAAGCGGTGCATTGCGACAGTTGTAGCCTACGTGATAGATAGTATTTGTCCGCCTAACCGTGAGTGTAACATCTTCGTGGCGAGCGAGGCGTGACGTGACAAAGGCTTGGAGATTATCACCGGAGCCATCAACTTCACCTGTTTCGAGGAGTTCGACGGCCGCTTCATTCGACGGAGCCACCTCGAACCGCATGCCCTGGAACGGAAGCCCATCCAGATATACATCAGGAATCCCGGTTGTCTCACCAGCATAGAGAAAGTGTTCATCAAACGTCTCCAGGGCAACGAACTCATCGGCTGTGGCCTCCACAAACTGAACGGGGCCGGAGCCAATAGCCGCCTCGTTCGGCCAGACTAAAGCTTCCGTCGTCTGGCCGCCGAGTTCTAGAGGCCCGATATCGGCAGCTGGATTCGTCCGCTCTGACCAGATGTGTTCCGGGAGAATAGGGACCGTCAAAGCACGTTGAGCGACCTCGCGCGACGCCTCATCAAACTCAATCCGGAGCCTGTCATCACTGAGAATATCAACGGTGTCAACGACCGAAATCCGGGCGCGACGCCACGGCGTCGGCTCTGGGGAATCAAACGAACCCAGGGAGGTATCCTTGAGGAATTCATACGTAAAGGCGACATCACCCACGGTGACGGGTTCACCGTCGTGCCACGGTGTTTCTCGCAGCCGGACAGCCGCGATAAGCCCATCGTCGTCGATCCACTCAACACTTCGAGCCAACCACGGTGTTCGATCTGTCCCGGACCCCAGTTCGCGGACTAACGGTTCATATAATAGATCCGTGACATCGCCACGGTCACGATGTTCCACAGCAATGGGATTTCGGTTTCGCGTGATTCGTTCATCTCGGACGACCAGCCGCACATCGTCGGCATCACTGACACGTTCCAAGCCGATGAAATCGTCGAGTTCATGCGGACCACCCGCCGACCAGCCGGTCCATCGATCATGCCGCACGCCACCAATGCGGTCTGGATATGCGACGACGGTGAACGGTTGTTCACGAACCACGGCCGATTGAAGTTCACGCACGGTATCAACACGGGCGTCGCCCGATTGCACACGCTGGGTTTCGAGGAGTTCATCGATATTGAGGAAACTGAACCCGAATGGATTCTGCCAGCCTGCCTCTTCCCCATACCGAGAATGGAGGAGCGACCGGTATTCGTCCGGCTCACCTTCGCTCGGATACCGGGCCACATAGATATCGAAGTCATGGTTGATGAGAACATCTCGAAAAAGCACATCGGGACTCATGATATCGACCGTGGCGGCGACCCCGGCCTGCTCGAGGTTTGCCGCGAGTTCGTTGGCAATCCGGACCGCATAGGGATCGAACGATCCAGGGAGACTGACAATCGTGAGAGTAATCTGCTGTGTCCGTTGGCGGCCGAGGAGATTCCGAAGCTCACCGATGCAGCCGCTCGTGGCGGCAGCGGTGGCGGCTGTGCCAGCAAGGAGGGCTCGGCGTCGGACGGCGGGTCCGGGGGCCATTAATAATGAAACATCACCCGTGAACAAGTATAAACTTCTTTGTCGGATGTTGTCTATTAGATGTAGCCGAAAAAGGGAGCGAACAGGGTGAGCAGCCACCCGACCAACCCGACCATCAGCGGCGGCGATCCGGTTGGATGACCGTTGGTGTCACTGCGGGCGGCGCCAAGCGCAATCAGCCCGATGGCGAGAAGGACGGAACCCCGATGCAGGATGACGCGGAGTGGGACGACTGCAACGCCCATGGCAGTGAAATCAATGGTAATTGCTGCACCGAGGCCCAGAGCGGTAAACGCGAAGACCCATGCGGGATTACTGTACCGACCGATGATGTACGCAGCTGCAGGGAGGCCGGTGACAAGCGTGAGATAGAGGCCACCCGCAATCGCCGTGTGAGCCATATTCCCGAAGAGGCTTTCGGCAGCGATACCGCCAGCGCGGATGCCGAGATAGAGGCCACCGAGCGTGAGGCCGGCCGCGATTGCGTGGCGGCGACGACGGAGGAACTGGGCTGCTTCCTGAGTGACTCGTCTGGTGGGTCGACCGAGCAACGAAACCAGGAGTGGAACAAAGAGTCCGGCGAGGTAAATCCCGGAAACCCAGCCATCGCTGTCGGCAGTCTCGTTTTCGAACGGTATCCGGACAACTTGGGCCACGTATCGCTCGCCCATGAAATCTTGTTCGATTTCACGTTGAGCATCACTGATGCCGGTCACGGTGTGTCGAAGTCGGAACCAGTCCCAGTGTTCCTCATGGACCTGGACAGCGGTCCACTCGCTTTGTGGATCCTCGTATGCACGGATATGCATCCGAGACCCGAAATACGTGCCGGCGTGTAGTTGATATGCTTCCGTCAGCCAACGGCCTTGGCCACTGGATTCAATGTATGTATACCGGGTGGATCCCTTGGCTTGCCCCCAGCTGATGACGTCGGATAGATTGTCTGTCTGCGGGTCAACCTGGAGACGGTCAATAGTGACGGTTTCGCTGTCGGCATCGCCTTCATGGAGCTGTTCTGTCTCCCACGTGAAATTCGATCGACTCGTCAGCGCAGTCTGGATGGATGTTGGATCGCCAAAAAAGACAATGTTGATTCCAAGGGTACGACTGTCATAGCTCGGTGCCCGAGCAGTATAGGGCCACAACCGGGTGCCATTCCCATCGTCGGTTGGTTGCACAAGGCGTGGTTCATCGATGTCTTGAACCGCGACACCCCACAGCGGCCACTCTGCGAGGACGATCGCACCGGTGAGCATGGCCACAAAAATGAAGGCAGCTGCAATCCAGGCTGCATCCTCGTTGAGATCCATGAACTCATCCCGGTCAGCCATATTGCAGAGATAGTGGATGACGAATACATATAGATACGTTTCACGCCACCGGTGTTCCCACGGGGCCGTGTGTGATGCGCGATCGTCGTCGATAGCGGAACCTAAGTTCCCCCCAAGCGAGGTCCCCGGTATGGCGTTTGAGGTTCGTCGTCGTATCGTCCATGCCTCCGGTGCGATTATTCCTGGGAGCTATCTCATCGATCAGCACATCCTTGAATCCGGGTTCATTACATGGCAACTCATCCAGCTGCTCGCCGTTGCCGGCCTCTTCGTGACCATTCTTTTGGAGGCGGGACGGCTCTCACGACGCCTCAATCTCGCGATTTACAACCAGCTCACTAGGGAGTATGAACAAGAAAGTATCGCAGGATACGCGTTATACGTCTTCAGTGGCACCGTGGTCATCCTTGTCTTCGCTCCACGAGTCGCGATACCTGCGCTTTTTATGCTGACGATTGCCGATCCGGTGAGTGGAATCCTTTCGAGTGGTGAACTCCGACGCATCAAACGACCGCGGGTGCTTGTCGGGATGTTCGTGGTGAGTTTCATGCTGGCGTTCCCATTTGTTTCAGCCGTCGCCGCTGCCGCCGGTGCGCTCGGGTCGACGGTGGCCGATGGGGTCAAACCGGTCATTGCCGGGCACGTTGTCGACGATAACCTCACGATTCCCGTGGTCGCTGCACTTGCTATGTGGCTCGTCCTCACCGTCAGTTGACCACGCGATGTGGCGGTCCGCCCCAGGTTGTCGTATCGTGATGGCTCGTTAAATCAGGAGTAACGGGATGCCGAATGTTATCACGAGACCAACGACAGCGATGACGACACCAACCACCACATCGGGCATGCTATATGGACTCTGCGGTGCGGTCCGTCGCGCCTCCCATTCCTTCTGTGAGTCCTCACCGCTCGCGTCAGTCATACATGTCTCTGGACTCGGCCGGTACTTTTGCCTATCGCTCTGCC
>CAZSSY010000045.1:0-26727 GCA_964609565.1 uncultured Natronomonas sp. | reverse complement strand
TGGGCTATCCGGGGGAGCCGCCGTACACGAGAGGGGTGTATTCGACGATGCATCGCGGGCGGCTGTGGACGATGCGGCAGTACGCCGGGATGGGGACGGCGGGGGAAACGAACGAGCGGTTCAAGTATCTATTGGATGAGGGCCAGACGGGGTTGTCGATGGCGTTTGACTTACCGACGCAGATGGGGTATGATTCCGACAGTGAGATGGCTGAAGGCGAAGTTGGGAAAGCCGGTGTCGCGATCGACTCCCTCCAGGATATGGAGACGGTGTTCGACGGGATCCCGTTGGATGAAGTGTCGACGTCGATGACGATTAATGCGCCGGCATCGGTGCTGTTGGCGATGTATATTGCAGTCGGTGACAAACAGGGTGTCGACCGCAGCGAGTTGCGGGGGACGATTCAGAACGATATCTTGAAGGAGTATATCGCGCGGAATACCTATATTTATCCGCCGGAGCCCTCGATGCGGATCATTACCGATATCTTCGCGTACTGTGCCGAAGAGATCCCGAACTTCAACACGATCTCGATCTCCGGGTATCATATCCGGGAGGCCGGTGCGACGGCGGCCCAGGAGATCGCGTTCACGCTCGGTGATGGCATCGAGTACGTGGAGGCCGCGATCGACGCCGGCCTTGATGTGGATGCGTTCGCTCCCCAGTTGTCGTTTTTCTTTAATGCGCACAATAATATCCTCGAGGAGGTCGCCAAGTTCCGTGCGGCCCGCCGGATGTGGCACGAGATAATGGACGAGCGGTTTGACGCAGAGAAATCGGGGTCGAAGCAGTTGAAGTTCCACACGCAGACTGCGGGGTCGACGTTGACCGCCCAACAAGTGGAGAATAATGTGGTTCGGGTGGCGTATCAGGCGTTGGCGGCCGTCCTCGGCGGGACGCAATCGTTGCATACGAATGGGAAAGATGAGGCATTATCGTTGCCGACCGAGCAATCGGTGCGGACGGCGCTCCGCACCCAGCAGATACTGGCGCATGAATCCGGGGTCGCCGACACCATCGACCCCCTCGCGGGGAGCTACTACATCGAATCGCTCACCGACAGCCTCGAGGCGGAGGCCTTCGAGATCCTGGAAGAGGTCGATGCGCGTGATGGGATGCGGTCGGCGGTCGAACAAGAGTGGGTGCAACACCAAATCCAGGATGTGGCGTTCGAGCGGCAACGCGAAATCGAGGCCGGCGACCGCATCATCGTCGGCGTCAACGAATACACCGTCGAAGAGGAACCACAAGATGATATCGAGGAGGTGAGTGCGGCCGAACAACGCCGCCAACGCGAGCGTGTCCAACAACTCCGAACCGACCGCGACAACGCAACCGTCGAGGAGACACTATCGGCGTTACGCGACGCGGCAGCCGGCGACGCCAATGTCATGCCGTATATCGTCGATGCGGTCAAGGCGTATGCGACAACCGGTGAGATCTGTGATGCAATGCGAGACGAGTTCGGCGAACACCACGCCGGCCGATAACCACCCCTCGACAACCGGAACAAGGATTGTCAGTCGACGGTGGCAGACGCCGATGTCTTGAGTCAAAACCGGGGCGGCGGAGGGTTGTCTGGACTGCTGTCGAAGCCGTGGAGACAGCACTATATCGGGTGATTATTCCCGAGGGCAAGATCAGGTGTACTACCTATGAACTCCGGGAGCCGCGGTGTCGAGTTGTGTGATGCAAACGAGGAATGCATCGGCTTCAGCCCCTCCGCAAATCTCCGCGAGATCATGAACGAGAAGGGGTATACACCCAAACGCCACGAGCCATCCATCTCCGAACCCCTCGAATCGACCGGAGGACCCCCAGCTCCGCAACGGCTTCTTCGAATGGGTCCATGACAGCTATCGGGAGCCGTATGTGGTGGCCGGTACGTCGGCGCCACGACGTGAGGTAGAGTGAGAGGGGGTGAGTCAGAGGTGTCTTTATTCTGGGGTGTGTCTGGGTGGGTAATGCGCTTTCATCATGCTGGCGTGGCCACCGAGAATGCAGAAGGCTTGGCGTTCACCTATGAGGATGTGTTCGGGTCACAGATTGTCCACGAAGAACGGTTCAATGAACTGAAGGTCATCTTCCTCGAATTCGGAAATGGGTATTTCGAGCTGCTCGAACCGCACGGTGAGGGCACAATCGCCAAGTATCTCGATGAGTCCGGTCCCGGCCTCCATCATCTCGCGTTTGCCACACCGGATATCGAGACAGCCCTCGAGAACGCCCAATCGGTCGGCGTCGAATTGATCGATAAGGAACCACGCCGTGGCGCCTGGGATCACGACGTCGCCTTCCTCCACCCAGACTCAACCGGCGGCGTCCTCATCGAACTCGTCGACGAGTAAACCCCCGGCGCCGATGGAACGCCCTGATGCAGCAGCCCCCCAGCGTATGAGGGCTGCATGCCCGACACTGTGGGGTGGATGGTGGGTGGCAGTGAGAACCGCAGAGTGTTTATCCGAAGTTTTCGGTTTTGGCGGTGGTGGGGTCCCCGCCGGCGGTTTCGATGGCAGTGGTTGCGTCGGTGATGAAGTCGGCGAATCCATAGATGAAGAGCTGTTCGCCGGTGGTGTGGGTGAGGACGGTATCGACGGCGTCCGTGAGTGGGGTGGTTTCAGTGAGGATGAAGACCGCGGCGTTGGCGTCGGCGATGGCGGCGAGGCGGTCTTCGTGGAGAGGAGTATCGTCGCGATAGACGATGGCGGCCGCATGGTCGTCGGCGAGTGCACGTTCGGCGATGGCGACAGCGGGCCCGATACCGGGGCCGCCGGCGAGAATGACGACGCGAGATTCACCTTCGTAGTACTCGTGGCCGAACGGGCCGGTAAATGTCACTGCGTCACCGGGTTCGATATCGAGGAGGTATTCACTGAACGCGCCGCCCGCTGTGGGGTCGTAGGCGATCGTGAACTCGAAGGTCTCTGTGGTGTCTGGGCTGGAGACCGTATAGAAGCGGCTTTCGGTGGCGCCGTCGAGTGTGGCGGAGAGTTTGACGAACTGGCCAGGTTCGGCGGTAAATTCGTCGGGGGTTTCGAGGGCGATGGCGACGGCGTTTGGGCCAACGTCGCGGACGGCAGCGACAGTCGTCTCAAGCTCGATCGGCTCCATACGGAGACACCGATGGCTGGCCGAAAGGGGTTTTCGAAGTCGCCCGAGATAACGCCTGACGCCGTATCGAGTGGTGTGCACCCTGTGTCTGTGGGTGGAGCTGGATGGTGGTGTGTGGGCGTGTATGGAGTGAAATCGCTCAACTGCGGCAATATTCAGAAGGCTTAACGTGCGTCGTGAGGTATTTCAATCTAGCATGCCAGACGACCTCAATTGGGCCGTCGGCGGGGAGGCTGGTGACGGGATTGACTCGACCGGCAAGATCTTCGCACAGGCATTATCTCGCGCCGGTCGCCATGTCTATACATCGAAAGACTTCGCCTCCCGGATCCGAGGCGGGTACACGGCGTATAAAATCCGGACAGCCATCGAGAACGTCGAAAGCGTCGTCGACCGCCTCGACATCCTGATCGCGCTCACCGAACGCACCGTCGACGAGAACCTCGATGAACTCCACGACGACTCAATCATCATCTTCGATGGAGAGCGCTCGATGATGGAAGATTTCGAATCCCCCGGCGAAATGACAGACCTCTCCGTTCCGTTGAAACGGCTCGCAGAGGATGCCGGCGGCGCGATCATGCGGAACGTCGTCGCGCTCGGAGCAGCGTGTGCGGTCGCCGATTTCGATATCGCGTATCTGGATGAATCCCTCGAGAACCGCTTCGGCGGGAAAGGCGAAGCCATCATCGAGAACAACAAAGAAGCCGCCCGCCTCGGCGCCAACTACGTCCACGAGGAATACGACCTCACCACCCCCTACAACTTAGAGACAACCGACAACGACTACGTCTTGTTGAACGGCGATGAAGCCATCGGAATGGGCGCCATCGTCGCCGGCTGCCGGTTTTACGCCGGCTACCCCATCACACCCGCCACCGACGTCATGGAATATCTCACCGGCCGCATCGAACAGTACGGCGGCACGGTCGTCCAAGCCGAGGATGAACTCGCCGCCATCAATATGGCCCTCGGTGCCGCACGAGCAGGCGCGCGGGCAATGACAGCCACGTCGGGGCCGGGGATTGATTTGATGACCGAAACCTTTGGCTTGGTAGCAACCTCAGAGACACCGCTTGTGATCTGTGATGTAATGCGGTCTGGACCCTCGACGGGGATGCCGACGAAACAAGAACAAGGCGACCTCAACCAAATGCTGTATGGCGGCCACGGCGAAGTCCCCCGCTTCGTCGTCGCGCCGACCACGACGGCAGAATGTTTCCATAAGACGATCGAGGCATTCAACCTCGCAGAGAAATACCAAGTCCCCGTCTACCTAACCGCCGACCTCGCCCTCGCCGTGACCGAACAGACCTACGAACCCGACGAATTCGACATGGAAGACGTCGAAATCGACCGCGGCAAACTCGTCAACGCCGACGACGTTGAGGGATGGACGAACGAGGCCGGGCAGTTCCAACCGCATGCGGTGACCGACGACGGCATCAGTCCCCGCGCACTCCCCGGAACGCCGGGCGGCGCACACATGTCAACGGGCCTCGAACACGACGAGTTAGGGCGGCGCACAGAAGACACCGAGATGCGCGTCCAACAAGTCGACAAACGCCAACAAAAAGTCGATACCGCCCGCGAACAGGAAGCCTGGGACTACCGCGAGTTCGGCACCCCCGACGCCGACACCCTCATCGTCTCCTGGGGCTCAAACGAAGGCGCCATGCGCGAAGCCATGACCTTCCTCCACGACGAAGGCATCGACATCCACTTCATCTCCATCCCGTATATCTTCCCGCGGCCCGACATCAGCGACGAAATCGCTCGAGCAGAAGACGTGATCGTCGTCGAGTGTAACGCGACCGGACAGTTCGCCAACCTCCTCGAACACGACACCCTCACCCGCGTCCAACGCATCAACAAATACAACGGCGTCCGGTTCGATGCCGACGAACTCGCCGCCGAAGTCAAACGCACACTCGATGAACCACTGGAGGTCGAAGCCTAACAATGAGTTCAGATATCAAATTCACCGATTTCAAATCCGACAAACAACCGACATGGTGTCCCGGCTGCGGCGACTTCGGGACAATGAACGGCATGATGAAAGCCCTCGCCACCACCGGGAACGACCCCGACAACACATTCATCGTCGCCGGCATCGGCTGCGCCGGCAAAATCGGGACCTACATGCACAGCTACGCCCTCCACGGCGTCCACGGCCGCGCCCTCCCCCTCGGAATCGGCGTCAAAATGGCCAACCCCGAGCTCGAAGTCATGGTCGCCGGCGGCGACGGCGACGGCTACTCCATCGGCGCCGGCCACTTCGTCCACGCCGTCCGCCGGAACGTCGACATGTCCTACGTCGTCATGGACAACCGCATCTACGGCCTCACCAAGGGCCAGGCCTCGCCGACCTCGCGCGAGGACTTCGAGACCTCGACGACGCCCGAGGGGCCGAAACAGCCGCCGGTCAACCCCCTCGCGCTCGCCCTCTCGGCGGGCGGGAGCTTCATCGCCCAGTCGTTCTCGACCGACGCCCAGCGCCACACCGAGATCGTCAAGCAGGCCATCGAACACGACGGCTTCGGCTTCGTCAACGTCTACTCGCCCTGCGTCACGTTCAACGACGTCGACACCTACGACTACTTCCGCGACGCCATCGTCGACGTCGCCGAAGACGACGTCGACCACGACCCCAGCAACTACGACGCCGCCAAAGACCTCATCCTCGACCGCGACAAAGAATACCAAGGCGTCATCTACCAAAACACCAACTCCGTCGGCTACGAAACACGAGAAAACCTCACCGAACCCATGATGGACATCCCCCACCAAGCCCCCACAGGCGCCACCGACCTCGTCCGCGAATTCTACTAAGCCACGATATATTATATTTTAATAAAAGCTAATTAGATCCACTTTGAGGCGAGATCAAATAGGTACTCGTAGTGCCATCATCGAATCTGAACACAAGAGCATATCCATCGTTGGGACCTGCTCCACTATTTCCTGTAGATGCACTACTCACTATGATACTTTGTTCCTCTTCATTCGCGGGCCAAGACCATCCTGGGGGACCCACAGTCGTCCAATTAGTATGTGCAATAGGCACTGTTTCTTCTATGCCATCTTTTGAGATGTTGAGTTCCGAATCTTGATTCCCTGGTTCAAGCATCCATGGTATTCGGACATGTGTAACATTAATTTGGTTATCAGCGGTATTAATAAACGACCATTCACCGCCACTCGTCACGTCTGATAGTACGAGCTCTCCATCTCCTACAGGATTTAGAGGACCACTTGCGCCAGTTCCATCTCCTGCATTCGGCGGGTTTGGATTATTATCGGGTCGGACGTCTATCCCAATTGGCGTACATCTAATCCGGTAGGTGTGATTGGGGTCATCAAGACTCACTTCCGCGTTACCATTAGTTATGGAAAGTGATACATGAGCATCATCTTGGAATTCCTCGTTGAATGCGTCATTCCAAGCGGCCTCATCTTGTATAGGAATAGTTAGAGTTGGTGAATCACCATTAGAAACGTTGAATGGCTGAGTCTCGCCACTCAATCCAGGTTCAAATGATAGAGAACGAGCGGTAGAGCCTGTTTCTTGAGTTGAGCCACGGGTTATAGGAACTAAATTAATAGTGGTCATTGTCTCATCCCGGCTTTGGACGATTAAACGCTGTTGTGGTCGAATCGTATTCCCATCAATCCGTTTATATTTGAGTCCGGATTCATAGATATGTTCGCCAGCACCCCGAAATTCATGATAACGTGCCTCATAATGGAGACTCTTCGAAGATACATTTCCAAGACCACATGTATCACTGAGAGCATCATCAAAACCATCAACCTCAATATTTGTCCCATCCCATGACAGATTTCTATGGTCAACTGTACGAACTGTGCCACTCGCAGGTGACGGCATAATAAATGGTGGGAATATCGGATATCGTGTGCCGAGTGTGAGAGTGGCGCTGCGCGGGTTGTTGTCGCCGGCTGCGTTCGTGATGGAGGAGTAAAGATCGGTGAATTCGTTTTCGATTTGGTTGACGTGGTTGTGTTCGGTTTGGGCGACTTGTTGTGGGACGACGTAGAGTTGGACGAGGCCGAGGCCTAGGATTAGGATGCCGAAGACGAGGATGGCACCCAGGACTATTGATTGCCCTCGGTTGGCTGTATGGATCCTCATTGTACCCCCTTGTCCCCGTCACGGCACGCCGTTACCATAAGTGTATAGCCTTCATGTGAGATGTCAGTGGCATTCGAGAGGTATCTAGTTGGTGGTTGGTGGATGGTTGTGGGGTGGGGTGGTGGTGTTGTCGGGTGGTTTTGGTGGTGTTTATTTTGTGTTATGTTGGCTCGATATTGGCATAACTGTTATTTGTGTTGTTTCCTTTTCCCGGGTAGGATGGCTCAGGGGGACGTGTCCGACCAGAGGCGACATCCGTCGTGGACCGCGCCCCTCGGCGGTGACCTTGATTTCACCTCCGATATCAACGTGTTATGCGTCGACGACAACGCCGAGTTCCTCGAGGTAACCACCCTCCACCTCGAACGCGAACACGACGATATCACCACCTATACAGCAACATCACCGACGGACGGCCAGGAAATTCTCGATACCGAGGAGATCAATTGTATCGTGAGTGACTACCAGATGCCCAGAACAAACGGCATTGAATTCCTGGAGGACGTCAGAGCCCGGCATGGGGAACTGCCGTTTATCTTGTTTACCGGGCAGGGCAGCGAAGAGGTCGCCAGCGACGCGATCGCCGCAGGCGCAACAGATTACCTCCAGAAAAATGCTGATGTAGATACGTTCATTTTACTGTCGAATCGGATTGAGCAGGCGGTGAAATCCCACCGAGCGCGACGGGAAATACTGGAACGAGAAGAACGGTTCCGGAAACTCATCGAACGCTCCCAAGACATGGTCGTGGTGGTCGATGAAACCGGCGAGTACTCGTTTATCAGTCCGAGTACCGAAGAACTCACCGGGCACAACCCGGCGGACCTCATCGGAGAAAACGCGTTCGGGTTAATTCATCCAGAGGACCGTGAGGAGGTCTGGGAGATGTTCCAGGCAGCCGTTGAGGATCCATCATTCTCACCGACGGCCGAGTTCCGGTATCAACACGGGGATGAGAGTTGGCACTGGATGGAAGCCAACGGCCGCAGCCTCCTCGATGACCCCGTAATCGAGGGATTCATCGCGAACGTCCGCGACATCACCGAACGGAAACAACACGAACGGCAACTCCAAGAAGAAACCGAGTTCGTCGACACCATCCTCGATACCCTCGAAGACATCGTATACGTCTTCGATACAGATGGCGTCCCCATCAGATGGAATGATCGGGCGAATGAAGTCTTGGGGTATACGGACGAGGAGATCAAGGAGATGTATGCCTTGGAGTTTGTCGCTGACGAGGACCAACAGAAAGTCATCGACGGGATCGACACGATTCTCGAAGAGGGCACGGGTCGGACGGAAGCCCGGATTGTGACCAAAGGCGGCGAGCGGCTCCATTATGATTTCCGTGGTGGCCGCCTCGAGGGGCCGGATGGGGAGGTCATCGGGTTCTGTGGGATTGCCCGTGATATCACCGACCGCGTCAAGCGGGAACAGGAGTTGCAGCGGCAGAATGATCGATTTGATGAGTTCGCGAGTGTTGTCAGCCACGACCTCCGGACGCCGTTGGCCGCCGCGAAAGGCTACCTCGAGCAGGCCCTCACCACCAACGACCCAACTGACCTCGAGAATGTCGACGCAGCGCTTGATCGGCTGGATACGTTGATTGATGACTTGTTGACGTTGGCGAAGAAAGGACAGACGGTCGCTGATAAAAAACCCGTTGCGCTTGGCGACGTGGCTGAGGAAGCCTGGCTCACCGTCCCGACCGCTGAGGCCACCCTCGAGATTCGGGACGATGCCACCATTCACGCCGATGACTCCAGGCTGCGGGAGCTCTTCGAGAATCTCTTTCAGAACGCTGTCGAACACGGCGGCCGCGACGTCACCGTCTATGTCGGCACGCTCGCCGACGGCTTCTACATCGAAGACGACGGCGTCGGCATCGACCCAGACGATCGCGATGACGTCTTCAATCGACAGTACACCACCAAAGACAACGGGACCGGCTTCGGGCTCGCCATCGTCCAAACTATTACCGAAGCCCATGGTTGGACCATCACCATCACCGACAGCGACGACGGTGGCGCCCGCTACGAAATCACGGACGTCGACCACCACACCTATCGTCGGAATTCCCGCCAAACCAACGCGAGCCCCACCGCCCACCCACCAACAGGCCCCACCGCCACATCGAGCGCCAGCGCCAACGCCGACACCAACCCAAACCCAGACGACTAACACCACCAACTCATACGGAAGCCACGTCACCCACGGCTAGAGTCTCCCGCATACCGGCTACTAGAGGGAGGAGTCTGTCAAAGCTTGACGGCGATAGAGAGTACGTGTGTGGTGGGGTCGATGGGGGTATCAGCAGAATTATCGTGGTTGCGGTATGGGGGTTTGCTATGGCGACGTTTTCCCGACGGGTTGAGCAGGTGTCTATTAGTGGGATTCGGGAGGTGTTTGAAGCCGCGAGTGCCGATGCGATAAACCTGGGGCTTGGCCAGCCGGATTTTCCAACGCCGGAGCACGCCCGAGCAGCGGCGATTGACGCGATTCAAGCGGGACTGACTGATGGCTACACGTCGAATAAAGGGACGGTGGCGCTCCGTGAGGCGATTGCGGAGAAACATGCTCGCGACAATGCGTTCGAGGTCGACCCCGATAATGTGATTGCGACGGCCGGCGGGAGTGAAGCCCTGCATCTCGCGCTTGAAGCCCATGTCGACCCGGGTGAGTCAGTCATCGTGCCGGACCCCGGGTTCGTCTCGTATGATGCGTTGACCCGGATCGCCGGCGGCACCCCCGACCCGATCGGGCTGCGGGATGATTTGACGATGGCGCCGTCCGCCGTCGAGGCGGCAGTTGATGAAGAGACAGCGGCCTTCGTCGTCAACAGCCCCGCAAACCCCACCGGCGCCGTGCAGAGCGAAGCTGACATGCAGGCGTTCGCCCGGATTGCCGACGACCACGACATCGTGTGTCTCTCTGATGAGGTCTATGAACCATTCATCTTCGATGGAACCCACCATTCCCCGGCCGCATACGCTGATTCTGACAACGTCGTAGTGGTGAATGCGTGTTCGAAAGCCTACTCGATGACCGGGTGGCGACTCGGCTGGGTCACCGCCAGCCACCGACGAATCGAACGCATGCTCCGCGTCCACCAGTACATCCAAGCGTGTGCCTCCGCGCCCGCACAATACGCGGCTGAAGCCGCACTCACCGGCCCCCAAGACCACACCACAATGATGCGCGAAGCCTTCGAAGAGCGACGAGATGTCCTCCTGGCAGGCCTCGAAGACATGGGGCTGGCCGTCCCCCAACCCGCGGGCGCCTTCTATGCAATGCCCCAAGTCCCCGATGGGTGGACCGACGCCGTCATCGACCAAGACGTCATCGTCGTCCCCGGCGACGCCTTCGGCGACCGCGGCACCGGCCACGCCCGCATCTCCTACGCCGTCGACATCGAGACACTAAAAACCGCCATCGAACGCATGCACACCGCCACAACCACCCTCCAATAACCCCCCTTGTATTCGTCGACCCATTGACGGGTCGGACGGTTTTTCCCCATCGGCCGTCTTCGTGGAGGTATGGTGGAAGGGTATCGGGAGTTAGAAGCCGAGCTTGAGCAGGCCCGCACCCTCGACGTGGACGCGATCGCGACCGCAATCGAAGCCATCGGGTTCGAATGCACCCGCTGTGGCGCCTGCTGTAAAGCCCACCCACCAGACGCCACCACCGACGACACCCACACCGAGGACCACCCCATCCAACCTCCACCTGAAGCAGACGCCACTCGGGGCGATGCCGGGTGTCACAGCGAACCCAGCGGAGAGACCGCACAGGACGTGGAGCCGCATACGTCGACGGTGTTCCCACGTGAGATCCGGCGATTGCAGGACGCGGCGGAGGCGGCGTTCGATGAGGCCTATGACTGGCGGGATGTTGCCCGCCCCATGCCCTACGGCGTCACCGACGACGACGATGGGCCAACGGGAGACACGTTCGAATGGGCACTCCAGACCGACTCGTGTGGCAACTGTACATTCTACGAGACAACCGACACCGAGGAAGGGGCCACCCAAGGGGTGTGTACGGTGCATGACAGCCGGCCGCTGGTGTGTCAGACCTACCCGTTCAGCCTCGCGCTCGGCGGGACCAGCCAGCCGCTCGGCGATGTCGTCGATGAGACAGGCCTGGTACAGGCGCATGAATGTGAAGGCCTCGGGCAGGCCATCGAGCCCGACAAAGCCCGAGCGCTCGCTGCGACCCTCAAAACGCGGGCGATCCGAGAACTGGAAGAAGCAATCGCCGTCCGAGACAACTATGAACGCCAACCGGATGTCGATGGCGTGGTGGTGCATGATTCAGAAGGCGCCAAGCGGCCCGATGGAACACCGATCGATGGGGATTCAGCGCCAAACAGCCGGTAACATCTATTAAGGACCCCCGACATGTCGGGACCGAAGGTCTATGGAAATCTCCGAGAAGCTCCTGTGTCTGTTCAGTGCTGAGATCGAAGATGAAACCGACCGGTACGTCGTCGAAGTCCCCCAACGGGAACTCGACACCGGGAACATCGATGCTGGTGAAACCTACCGGGTTGCACTTATCGCTGGCGGCGACAATCCAACGCCAGCCACATCAACAGCGACCGCGACGCCACCGACGGGGGATGAACCACAGCCACCCGTCGAAGAAGGCGAGATCCGATACGTCGAAATTGAGGATCTCGGCAAACAAGGCGATGGGATCGCCCGCGTCGAACGCGGCTACGTCATCATCGTGCCCGGCGGCGAAGTCGACGAACGCGTCAAAGTCGAAATCTCCGAAGTCAAATCCAACTTCGCCGTCGGCGAAATCCTCGAACAATAACCACCACCCCCGTTCACGCTGTCCCATCAATCACTCCCCACCTACTCATCAGCCGACGGCCTTTCTCTTCCCTCCATAGACGTTTTCGACCAGCCGCGGTGAGTGCTATACAAGGGTTGTATCTCGGGGGCAGACAGGGTGGTGGCTGTCTGTCCGGGTAGCGGTGAAAAGTGGGTGGATGGGAATCGATAGAGGGGGCTGGTGGTCGCGTGGATGGGGGAGTGTTTCGTAGATGTACCAATCCCTTACTCCGCCCGGTCGTCCCGCTCGGTTTGAGGACTGAAATCACGTGACTGCGATGGGTTTCCTGACCGTACCAAACCACCTTTTGGTTGGGTTAGCCAACGCGTTGATATGAGCGCAACCGCCACCGCACAAGCGCCTGACCTCACCGATAAACAAGAACGAATCCTCCAGTATCTACGGGATGCAGGAGGAACCAAGACGTATTTTAAATCCCGGCTCATCGGCGAGGCCCTCGATATGTCCGCCAAAGAGGTTGGCGCCAACATGACTGCCATCTGCGAAGGCGACTTCGACATCACCGTCGAAAAATGGGGCTACTCCTCCGGGACAACCTGGAAAGTCTCCCACTAATCTCTCAGTCGAGACACGACCAGGACTCGTCGCTTCGAAACACAAGCGATTACCAAATCGGGATGCGTCTCCGACCCAGGCAGACTGAAGGGGGTTGTCAGTCTGGGTCTGGACTGGGTGAGTAGGTGACGTATCCGGCGGCGTCGCCGGCGAAGGTGACAGCGTCTTCGCCAAAGGAATCGGCATAGCGGACAACCAAGGTGAGGAGAGTTTCCGGGCGTTCGAGCTCGTAGCCGTCCTCCCGGGTTAAAAGATCAGCTGCTTGGAGTTCTGCGGCGTACTTTGACACGGTCGAGCGGGAAACATCTGCCCGGTCGGCGATGTCGCTGCCGGTCACCGCCGGATCACGGAGTAACGTGATGAGCATCCGGCGGGGCGTTTCGCGACGGAGGTAGCCGAGTGCCTGTTGTTCGAAGTCCGAAAACCGGCCAGCGGGGAAGTAGCGCTTATACTCGCCATCCTTCCGATATTCAACTGCATTCGCAGTCTCCAAGCGGCGGAGATGGTGTTGAGTCTCACCCGTCCCGAGTTTGAGGTCATCACGCAGTTTCGAGAAATGCGCGCCCGGCGTCGTAGCGAGATACCCGACGATAGCGTCGCGAACCTCACTTTCACCATCATTCTCGGAGAGCCGGACAAGCGGCGTGGTCGCACCCAACGCTGCAAACCGCTTGAGCGTCGACCGCTTGCCTTCATCAACATCCTCCGCCGTCATACCCGGAGATATGACGGGGGTGGTGAAAACCGCTTCGCTACCCAGAGACAGCCCAACTACCCCAAATCCAGCTGGTAACCACCCAAGTAACACGCACTTACACGTCGAAAGACCATCCTACCCTACCCCCACCCATTTCCGTGTATCTCGCATAGGACCGGTCGTAGCAGGGCTATCGGGCGACAATCTCCGGGTGGTATTCGGTGTTAAGTTTGCTCTGATTCGTACTCGTCGTCCGTGTCGCTGTCACGCTCAGCGTCTGCGGGTGAATCCGAGGGCGTGTCAGGATTCCCCTCGCCGCCGGCAGACGATCGAGCACCTGAAGCCTGCTGGTCGGTGCCAGCGTCGGTGTCTGCGTCCATGTTTTGGTCCATTTCGGCGATGACATCGTTGGGATCGCGGATTTCGGCGGGGTCTGCGCCTTGCTTGATAGCTTCGGCTTCGGCTTCCATTTCTTCGACGTCCATCTCCGCTTCCTGATCGATCTGGCCGAGGATTTCCTCGATTTCATCGAGCCCGAGGAGCTCGCGGGTTTCGGCATCGAACTCCAGGCCTTCCAAGAGTTCGCCATCCGTTTGGACATCGCTCCCCGTGAGGTGTTTGCCATACCGAGCGATAGTTGACGTGAGTTCTTGCGGGAGGACGAATGTCGTCGATTCGCCTTGTCCGATTTCTTCCAGCGTCTCCATCCCGCGTTCGATGATGGCGCGTTCACCCATCGCATCCGCTGATTTCGCACGGAGCACCGTCGATATCGCATCACCTTGCGCTTCGAGGATCTGGCTTTGCTTTTCCCCTTGCGCACGGATAATGTTGGACTGTTTGTCCCCTTCGGCTGTCTCGATGGCACTCCGACGCTCCCCTTGGGCCTCCAGAATCATCGCCCGGCGGCGGCGTTCCGCGGACGTCTGCTGTTCCATTGCTTGCTGCACCTCTTGCGATGGATTCACTTCACGGACTTCGACACTCTCGACGCGGATCCCCCACTCATCCGTTGGTTCATCGAGTTCCCGCCGAATCTTCGCGTTGATCTCTTGTCGCTTATTCAGCGTGTCGTCCAGCTCCATATCACCGAGGACGGCCCGGAGCGTCGTTTGCGCGAGATTCGAAACCGCGCGTTTGTAATCATCAACCTCCAAGAAGGCCTTCTTCGCATCCATCACCTTGATATACACGACGGCGTCGGCCGTCACCGGCGAGTTATCCCGCGTAATCGCCTCTTGCCTGGGGACATCCAACGTCTGCGTCCGCATATCGAACGTGTATGTCCGCGAGACGAACGGCGGCACGAAGTTGATACCCGGCTCAAGCAGCCGGCGATACTCCCCAAATATCGTCAATGTCCGCTTCTCGTAGGCATTCACGATCTCCACGGCCTGGTAGACAGCCACCACCGCGATCGCGAGCAATACGAGCGCCACGATCGGGAAAAGCGCGCCACCAAGCTGGAGTGGACCAACCATATCCCCGTCTTCGGGCGACCACTCAATAAGGGTTCGGCTACCCCCACACACCCCGACACGCCACAGTGACCCGCAAACCACGCTCCATGAGGATGCAAGCGTTCACAACGCTCGCTCTCGGCCGTCCACAAGGAGAGGTGGCTGGGAGTGGTCGTGTCAGGTGTGGAGGTCGATAGTATCGCCGACGGTGAGGTCGTAGTGGTCGTCACCACGGCCTTGGGTGACGGCGAGTTCGACGTTGTTATGGCTGCCAATTGTGACAACAGCGTCGCCCGCCGCAGCATGGGCATACGACGTGACTACCGGATAGGATGCGCCGTTCACCTGGACGGCGGTGTGGTCGGCAATGACGTCGCCAGGGATATTCGTGATTACGTTCCCGAAATCATCGACGACGAGGACTTCACCACTCGCGCCATCCGCGTTGACGTCGGCTTCAGGGAGTGTGAAGTCGGTGATGTCGTCGGCTGACGTGATCCCGTCGAGTTCCGGGAGCCGGTCGATGCCGGCTTCGTGGATGGCCGCCGCCCCCGGCGCGAAGACATCACGACCGTGGAACGTCGAACTTGCCGGGCTGTCGCGTTCAAGAATGTAAGCGTCGATATCGCTGTCGTACTCCGTACCAGGGGTGCCGCCACTGGTCAACGCGCGGGCGGGCGGGAGGACCACGCCGTTATCAGGCCCGATGAGGACGTGGTCGCCGGCCCGGACAACGATCGCATCACGGTCGGTGCCAACGCCTGGGTCGACCACGATGAGGTGGACGGCGGGTGGGAACTCTGGGAGGACTTCAGCGAGCCAGAAGGCAGCCGTTCGGATGTCGTGCCGTGGGAAATCATGCGCGATATCGATGAGTCGAGCGTCACACCGGGTGAGAATGACGCCTTTCATCGCCGCCGGATACGGCGTGCCGAAGTCCGACGAGAGCGTGATCATCGCGGGTTATTCATCGGCAGGGTCGCCGTTCTCGCCGTTGCTGTCGCTTGCCGATATCTGTTGGATCCGTTCGACGCCATCAATTTCATCGATGACCTCAACGACAGCGTTGGGCACGAGCGACGTCCAGTCATCGGCGGCGGCCATCCGTTTTCGGACTTCCGAGCCCTCGAACTCGTCGCGCTGATACATCGGTGATTGGCGGACCTCAATCCCGGCTTCCTCAAAGAGCCGAACGACCAACGGGTTATTCGAGAACGCGATGTCGAACCGGGGACTCATCGATTGGAGGTGACTCACCCACACGGAATTCCGATTGAGGTCTTCGATCGGGACGACATACGTGGTCTCCTCCAAATCGGCCAACGTTTTCGTGATCATCATGATGCGTTCACCGGCCGTAAACGGATTCCGGAACGTATGGGATTGATCGGCACTCCCGATCCCCACGATGAGTTCATCGACCTCGTCGCTCATCCGGTCAACCATCACGTAATGGCCTTCATGGAACGGCTGAAACCGACCGATATAGAACCCCCGCGTCATGTAGGAGGCCTTGACGGCCACTTTCATAAACCCGACGTGTCGCCGTGACTACCCCGACCAGCCATCGATCCCGACAGACCTGTCACGAGAAAATCCGGCGCTCTCCTGTGGTTCTCAATCTCGTCATCATGTGACGAGGGGAGAAAGTATATCAGTTGAGACCCCTTCGATACAAGTGATTGCAACGGTTCTATGAGTAACGAAAAGGAAGCAGACGAGGTCTCCGAGACCAACGGCGACAACACCTCCCCCGACCCCGCCGAGACCAACGGCGACAACACCGCCACCCCCGCTGACGACGATCACAACGGGTCCGAGGAGGACCGCCAGGAGACCGAAGCCGGCTCACAAACCGACGACACCACACCCCCAACAACCGACGGTGAGACGACGGTCGACGACGAACCCGACCGGGATGACCTCACCGCTGACAGAGACACAGACACCTCATCCGACGACCAGACAGCAGCACCGTCCGACTCTGAGTCACCAGCTGAGGCCGTCACTGAGATCGTGTCCCCACCAGACGCTGACGGTGGCCCAGATGACGAAGACGAAACCAGGACTGAGACTGACGATGAGAGTGAACGATCGGGAGTGCGTGGCCGGACGGGCGCCGAAGAACGCCTCGAAGACGACGAAGAGTTACTCGATGGCTCCGATATTGGGAGTGAAGTCCACGTCGATTCTGAAATCGAGATCGATGAGGAGAACGAAGATAGTCTCCTGGGTGGCCTCATCATCGATTCGACGGACGATATTGAAGTCCCGGATCGGTTGGTGGACCAAGTCATCGGGCAGGACCATGCCCGCGATATCATCCTGAAGGCAGCCAAGCAGCGTCGCCACGTCATGATGATCGGGTCGCCCGGGACCGGGAAATCCATGCTGGCGAAAGCGATGAGTCAGCTGTTACCGAAAGAGGAACTGCAGGATGTCCTCGTGTACCACAATCCGGACGACGGCAACGAGCCGAAAGTCCGGACCGTTCCCGCCGGGAAGGGCGAACAGATCGTCGATGCACACAAAGAGGAAGCTCGCAAACGCAACCAGATGCGGAGCTTCCTCATGTGGATCATCATCGCCGTTGTCTTCGGATATGCCATCCTCATCGCCCAACAGTTACTCTTAGGCATCATCGCGGCCGGCATCATCTATCTCGCGTTCCGCTATATGAGTCGCGGAAGCGACGCGATGGTCCCGAACCTCTTAGTGAACAACGCCGACCAACAGGTCGCCCCATTCGAGGACGCGACCGGTGCCCACGCCGGCGCACTCCTCGGTGATGTCCGCCACGACCCCTTCCAATCTGGTGGAATGGAAACGCCGAGTCACGACCGTGTCGAGGCCGGCGCCATCCACAAATCGAACAAAGGCGTCTTGTTCGTCGACGAGATGAATACACTCGATATCCGCAGTCAACAGAAGCTCATGACGGCGATCCAGGAAGGCGAGTTCTCCATCACCGGGCAAAGCGAACGGTCCTCTGGTGCGATGGTGCAAACCGAACCGGTACCGACCGATTTCATCATGGTCGCCGCCGGGAACCTGGACGCCATGGAGAACATGCATCCGGCGCTCCGCAGCCGGATCAAAGGCTACGGGTATGAAGTCTATATGGATGACACGATCGAGGACACACCGGATATGCGGCGGAAATACGCCCGGTTTGTCGCCCAAGAGATCGCCAATGATGGCCGCCTCCCGCCGTTTAACAAAGACGCAATCGAAGAAGTCATCCTTGAGGCGCGGCGGCGTGCCGGCCGGAAAGGCCACCTCACGCTCATGTTCCGGACCGTCGGTGGCCTGGTCCGAGTCGCCGGTGACATCGCCCGCGCCGAAGAGCGCGAGTACACCACACGAGACGATGTCCTCCAGGCCAAAGCCCGGTCTCGATCGATCGAACAACAGCTTGCCGACGACTACATCGAACGCCGGAAAGACTACGAACTCACCGTCAACCAAGGCGACGTCGTCGGGCGCGTCAACGGGTTGGCGGTGATGGGCGAAGACTCCGGGATCGTCCTCCCCGTCATGGCCGAAGTGACGCCCTCGCAAGGCCCCGGGGAAGTCATCGCGACCGGGCAACTCAAAGAGATGGCCCAAGAAGCCGTCCAGAACGTCTCGGCGATCATCAAGAAGTTCTCCGATGAAGACATCTCCCAGAAAGACGTCCACATCCAGTTCGTCCAAGCCGGCGAAGGCGGTGTAGACGGCGATTCCGCCTCCATCACGGTCGCCGCCGCAGTTATCTCCGCGCTCGAAAATGTCCCCGTCCGCCAAGATATGGCGATGACCGGGTCGCTCTCCGTTCGGGGCGACGTCCTCCCGGTCGGCGGCGTCACCCACAAGATCGAAGCCGCCGCCAAAGCCGATCTCGAGACGATCATCATCCCCGCCGCGAACGAGCAAGATGTAATGATCGAAGACGAATACAAAGATCAAGTCACGATCGTCCCCGTCTCCCACATCTCGGAGGTCCTAGACGTGGCACTCGCCGGTGAGCCCGAGAAAGACTCACTCATCGACCGCCTGAAAAACATCACGGGCCAAGCACTCGAACAACGCGACGTCGGCGGCACCGGCAGCCCAAGCCCCCAATAAACACGTGGCACGGTGGGCTGCCTTCGCCGGGATCACGCTCGCCGTCCTCATCATTCTCCTCGGCCTCGCCCGCCTCACCCAGGCCGTCGTCCCCCACACCTCCCCGGTCACCCGCGGCGACACCCGATGGCTTGACCGCCTCCCAGATGGCGCCAGCCACCTCGACACCCACGACGCCCCGATTCCTACGCGACAAACGCCGGCTGAAGCAACCCTCGACCCCGACACACCCGGTAACCCATCGACGATCGCGATCCTCATCAATGTCGCCGTCTCACAGGGTCTGTTCGCCCTCTTGCTCCTCGGCGGAATCTGGCTGACTGACGTCCCGGCGACGGCATTCGGCGTGACCGACACGAGCCTCGCCAGCGGCCCGATGGGCGTGGCCGTCGGGCTAGCCATTGGAGGCGGCCTCGCCGCGGCGAATATCGTCGTGTCACTCCTCGCCGTGACGCTGGAAACCGATCCAGGGGAACGCCTCCGCGCGCTCTTAACCCCGGAGACGCCGCGTGGCTGGCTCGTCTTACTCGGGGTCGTACTCCCGGTGATCGCTGGGTTTGAGGAACTCCTCTTCCGCGGGGCACTCGTCGGCGCATTCGCCGTTGGGTTCAACATCTCACCGTGGCTGCTTGCGGTTACCTCCTCAGCCGCGTTCGCCCTCGGCCACGGCGCCCAAGGCCGCCTCGGGATCAGTGTGACCGGCCTCCTCGGCTTCGCGTTAGCCGCCGTGTTCATCCTCACGGAGAGTTTACTCGTCGTGATCATCGCCCACTATGTCGTCAACGCCGTCGAATTCATCGTGATGGAAGGCCTTGACTGGCGGCCCACACAGTCTACCTAGCCACCGACGTCCGACAGCACTCGAGAATGTGAGCCAGGTGATGGGGTGTGTGGCCTGGAATGGGGGTTAGGTGTCGGTGGCGAGTTGGTGGAGGCGGTCGCGGACGGCTTGTGGGGAGCCAAATGTTTCGCCGTCAGCCGCCTCGAGGAGATTGGGACGTCGATATGACCAGGTGCCTCTGTCGTCTGGATCGTCTGGGTTCGATATGTTGATCGGAGTTGGTCGGTTGTCGTAGGATACGAGAGGCTCGCCAGCGGCGGGTCGAACGTCAAATCCTTGTCTGTGTCGGTATCGTGGCTGGTCGCATCGTTCGGGTCGTCCCGGGTGATATCGCGTTTCCGTTGGGGTTTCTCGGCATCGGGCGTCCAGGCATCACGGCCGGTATCGGAGTCGCGATCTGGCATCGCTGTTACTTCGGTCGGCTGACAGAAAACAGTCCGGGAGCCCTCCATCACACCCATCGGTGAAACTAACCCCGGGATTGCCGCAAGAACGCCCGCAACCAGCACCGATAGACAGCTGCAGGTGTGACGACGCACCCGGATAGCTCGGGTGGCTATAGTTAGGTGAGGAGGTCGTCAATCCGGTCGCGGACCGCTTGAGGTGACTCGAAAGTAACCGATGACTCGTCACGGAGGACCTCACGGAGCCGTGGGGCATCATCACGTACGTGGACCTCATACTCGCCGTAGGCCTGGATGAGGTCCTGGGATGAGGCGGGGAAATCGTGAGATGCAAGCGCCGCATCAAGTTCGGCGGCATCATCGCCCTCGGCAGCGGGCTCCGGCTCATCACCCCGAGCCAAATTTTCCTCAAGTTCGCGTTGCCGCTGGCGATTCTCTTCATCACGCGCTTGTTTGTCACGGCCCTCTTTGGTATCCGCCATATCCTCACGTAGGGTCGCCATGCAGAAAACGATACGGCAGCACCTCAGCGACCACTAGAGAAAACCAACCGATAGTGCCCTGGAAAATACCACAGCAACCGTGACCAGCCGCCCTGTGGGTGGCTCGAAGGAGAGGCGAAGGGCCCAAGCCATCGGGCAGCCAGGCTAGGGTATGCCGACCGGGAAGGTCTCGCGAACATTCTTTGAAGAACGAATTGCACCGAACCTCGGTGCCGACCGGAGGGATGTCGCCCTCGGCCCCACACATGGCGTCGATTTCGGGGCGGTCTCGATCGGAGACCAGGTTGTCGTAACCGCCACGGACCCGATCTCGATCCTGCCAGAGTTAGGGTGGAAGCGGGCCGGCCGGTTCGCCGTCCGCATCGTCCTCGCGGATGTCGCCGTGTCCGGCATCCCGCCGTCGCATTTGACCGTATCATTGGCGTTGCCGCCGTCGATGACAGACGAGCAGTTCAGCCGCGTCTGGACCGCTATCGACGCGGAATGTCGTGACCTCGGTGTCGCTGTGGTCACCGGACACACGGCCCGCTATGAAGGCTGCACGTTCCCGTGGGTCGGGGCGGCAACCGGGATGGCCGTCGGGACACCGGGAGACGTCGTTCGACCAGACGATGCCCGCCCCGGGGACGAGCTCCTAGTCACCACGGGACCGGCCGTCGAAGCCGTTGGGCTCTTAACAACGTTGTTCCCGGACGCGATGACGCTTGATGCCGACCGCCTCGAAACGGCCCAGGCATGCCTGGACGAAACGGATACGGTCCGGGATGCGGTCACGGCAGCCGCGACCGGCGACATCCACGCAATGCATGACGCCACCGAAGGCGGCCTCCTCGGCGGATTCCATGAAGTTGCCGCGAGTAGTGGCGTCCGCCTGTCGATCGACCGCGAGCGGGTGCCGTGGCGGCCGGGGGTGAAGGCAGCGTGTGACGCCCTGGAGATGGATCCCTGGCGGGCGACCGCCGCCGGCACCCTCATCATCGCTGTCGACCCCACAGAGACGGAACGGGTGCAGTCGGCCCTCACCGACCAGGGGACGAGGGTCGGTGTGGTGGGTCAGGTCGAATCCGGGAACGGGGTATATCTCGACGGGAATGCAACCACGCCACCCGATGGAGATGCGGCCTGGCCGGTGTATGAACGCCTCTTGGCGGACAACGCCACATAACTGAGGTAGCCGGTGGGTGCGGGGTGGGTCGCGTCGGGTTTTTGATGGTCTCGCTCGTGGGTGGAGGCGATGAGTGATTCCGAGGATCCACCACGCCTGGTCAAGTCAGACGCCTCAACCGCCGAGGAGCGACAGCTTGTCGCCGGCTGGCAGGGCCGGTACTACGAGGATTTCACGGTCGGCGATATCTACAAACATCCGTACGGGCGGACAGTCACTGAAACAGATAATGTGTGGTTGACGAATCTGACGATGAATCTCAACCCGATGCATTTCAACGAAGCGTATGCCGCCGAAACGGAATTTGGGGAACGGCTCGTCGATGGCACGTTCGTGATTGCGTTGGCAGTGGGGATGAGTGTGATCGATGTATCGGCGAACGCAACAGCGAATCTCGGGTACGACCGCATCCGCCACCATGCACCGGTATTCCACGGGGACACGATCTTTGCCGAAAGCGAAGTGTTAGCGAAACGTGAAAGCCAGTCTCGCGACCACGTTGGCTTGGTGACGACTGAACTGCGGGCGTACAATCAAGACGACGACCTCGTGTTATCGTTAGAGCGAACGCCGATGGTCTTGAAACGAGCCGCCGGCGAGCCGGCCCCCGATCGGCCAACCGGGTGGCCGGCCGACGTGGGAACCCAGCCCGCTGACGTCGACGGCCGCCTCGTAGGACGGCAACCGCGGGAGGATCCCCCGTGACCGTCACGGACCGATTCACCGGAGAGCTCCCGCGGTATACGGCCGCTGAAGCCGCCAGCTTGCTCCCCGAACGGGCTGTCGTCGCAACAAGCGGCTTCGGGAGTGTCGGCTATCCAAAAGCCGTCCCGGAAGCCATCGCGGCCGCCGACGAGTCCTACGAGTTGACCATTCTCACCGGTGGGAGCGTCGGCGAAGCGATCGATACCCGGCTCGTCGACAGCGGCGATATGACGCGGCGGTTTCCCTACATCGGGACGGCAACAGCCCGCAAAGCCGCCAACGACGGGGCAGTTGCCTTCCATGACCGCCATGTCGCCCACGTTGGCGATGAAATCCAGTACGGTGGCCGCGCAGACGTGGATGTCGCCATCATTGAAGCCGTCGCTGTCGGTGAAAACTGGCTGATTCCGTCTCCATCGCTGGGACAGACGCCCGCGTTCGTGGACGCCGCCGACAGCCTGATCGTGGAAGTCAACCACCACCAACCGCTCGCGTTGCAGTACATCCACGATATTTATCGACCCGGCCCGCCGCCCGATCGGACGCCGCTGCCCTTGACCGCTGCCGACGAACGTATCGGTGATGCCCGGATTGAATTCAGCGCAAAAAACCTCACTGCGGTCGTCGAAACGAATCGGCCTGATTCGACGTATGACTTCCGTAAACCCACACCGGTTGATCAAGCCATTGCGGCGAACGTTGGTGAATGGCTCGCGCGGGAAGCCGACCGGAATCCGGCATTCCAGGATGCCCTCCACCTCCAGGTCGGCGTCGGCGCGCTCGGGAACGCGTTGATGGCGGCGATTGGGGAGCAAGCCATCCCCCAAGAGGTTGTATATTTCGGCGAGGTCATCCAAGATGGCCTGCTCGATCGGCTCGATGATGGCACGGTACAATCCGCGTCGGCGACCACACTCGCCCTCACCGACGCCGGACAAGAACAGTTCTACGCCGCCGTCGATGACTACGCCGACCAGGTGGTGCTCCGCCCGGTCGATGTCACGAATGCAGCTGAACTCATCGAGCGGTTCGGAGTGATTGCCATCAATAGCGCCCTAGAAGTTGACCTCTACAGCCACGTCAACTCCACACATATCAATGGCACCCACGTGGTCAATGGCCTCGGCGGGAGCGGCGATTACAATCGCTCCGGCCTCATCACCGTGATCGCGCTGGCATCAACCACGCCAGACGACTCGATTTCCCGCATCGTCCCAATGGTCCCACACGTCGACCATACCGAACACGACATCGATGTCATCATCACTGACCACGGGATAGCCGACCTCCGTGGACTCGCCCCTCGAGAACGCGCCGAAGAAATCCTCGATGTTGCCCACCCGGAGTACCGGCCCGAGCTGTCGGGATACCTCGATCGAGCAGACACCTATGGCGGCCACGTCCCCCACGACCTCGAGACCGCACTCAACTGGCCAACCACCCGACAACACCACGACGAGTGACCCACCGCGGGGCCCCACACAGATGCGTCCCGTCGACCCAGGCACCCTCCAAAGATAGCGAACACCGCGACGGCACCGAGACGACACGACTCATCATGCTCCATTCAGCGGCAGGTAAAGCAGGGAAAGGAAGTAATTGAGGGTCGTTAGAGTCCTTCGAGAGATCGGAGACGTTGTTCGACTTCGGGTGGGGCGGCACTCGGGCCGTCCCGGACGCGGTGGTCCGGGATAATGAGGGGGACTGGATTCTCTGCGAGGGCCGTCCGGATCAGTTGGCGGTTGTCTTCGTTGTCCGGATCCAGGCCTGGCGTCATGTTGGCGAGTTCGTCGACAGTGACCTGGTCGCCATACGGGATGTCCCGAACTGCGTCAAGGACCTCTTGTTGGTTGGTCGGCATCGTCATTGCCACCTGTACCGCCTGGAAGGTGATCTCTTCTCCTTCTAAGTATGCAAGAATGTCTGCAAGGACTGGCAGGTCATCAGAGGCATCGTCATCGGGTGTCGTGGGGAATGTGACAGAGAGCACCCGATCACTGGCATACCCGACCTGGACGTACCGATCAAGATACCCCGATTCCACCGCATAAATTCCAGCTGCCTCCGTACCCATACGACGACTGACGGCCGACATCGGCTTGAAAGTTGAGGCTCCCACCCCGTCCAGCCAACACGTTTGAACCCACCGACAGCCAGCGTCTCCCGGTCCCACTCAAGCGAAAGCGGGGGTTACGCCCGACGAAGCGTCGAAAGCCGAGGATGGAGGCTCGGATGTGGCCTAGGAGGTTGTTTCAGTCACGTCAGGGAATGAGGTGATGTCGAAATAGCGGTCAGCGATGTGTTCGGCTGTCCGGGCGGCGAGGGCTTGGCCCGTGTTCGTCGGGTTGGGCCCGCCGAGACCATTCGCGAGTGCCGAATGGTCAGCGACGAATAACCGGTTGACATCATACGCTTCACACGCGGTGTCGACTACTTTCCCCATCGCCATCGTGGAATGGATATGGAGGGCTGTCGCTGGCGAATCAGATCGGTGGACATGATCCGCATCAGCCCCTTTAAGAATCTCGGTTGCCAGTTCCGCTAAGCGGTCGCGACGCTGAATATCGCCTTTACTCGGCACGTAGTTGATCAGTGGGATGGGGCCATGTTCATCATCGACACCGGGGGCGACCGAGACGCCGTTGCGTTGCTGTGGGCGGTCGTCAGTGACGACCAAAATCGGGAGGGCTTGCCGGTACCGAGCCAAGAATTCTTTGAGTTCGCGGCCGGCGAGCCGCCCCTGGCTATCCCAGGGTGCATTCGAGACGTCGTTACTAAATGTGAAGCCGGATGCGGAGGCGCCGAACCCAAGGATCGCCGCGATACCGGGATATGAGCCGGTTGTCTGTAACATCCCCACACCGGGATAATCGAAGCGAGCCGCAATCGTCTGGCCCTCATGAGGCTCCACCGCAGTCTTCCCCAGCTTCTCCGCTAAGACGTCTTCTTCCCAAAAGCCCATGACATTATCACCGAAGTGGATCGTCATCCCTTTCCCGACCCACTCGTTTGGTGGGAGCCCCGAGTTCAACCACAACCGAGGGGTCTCGATGGCGCCGGCCGCCAGCACAACCACGTCGGCATCGACGGTCTCAGTGTCACCCGACCAGGTATCGCGGAACTTGACGCCTGTCGCCTCCGGCGCACCACCAAGAGAACGGTCGACCAAGACATCTGTCACGAATGCATTCGGCCGAATCGTCACACATCCAGTGTCAAGTGCCCGTGGCACGATGCCAATTGCAGAGGTGCGTTTGGCCTTCTCCTCATATGGCGCGCCATGTGGGTGTGGATTGCCAGTGATTTCTGTCGTGACCAGCGTGTGGCCATCCACGGCGTCATCTTCGGGTGCCGCTGGATGAGCCTCATGAAGGAACCGACCGTCGTATTCGTCAGCCTCACGCAGATCGGAGTCTGGCCCCCAGATGGCGTTCGGCTGGGGACGGAACCCCTTGGTCACGACGTTCTTGTCTTCAATCAGGTCGTAGTTACAGGCTGCAGCACCCCGGAAGAACAATTCTTCTTTGGCAGTGACGGGGGCTGGCTGGACATCCAATAACGACTCAATCTGTTTGTAGTACGGGATGAGGTCCTCGTAGGTAAACGCACTCGGCCAGTGGTCTTGCTCGTCAATCGCCGCTGGATAGGCGCGTGGATGATTCCCGGTGTAGATGAGTGTCGTCCCACCCACGCCAGAGGCTTGCAACGTCGCACCGGATCCAGGGAATTTCCGGAGCCAAAAGCCACGTTCGTGATCCGCCGGCCCGAACAACAGCTTTTGAACCATTTCCAACTCCCGCGTCGTAAACTGCTCATCCAAGAGTTCACCCGACAGATCATCGGTCGTCGTCGACACCTCGCCACCAGGCTCCTCATGTGGTCGTTCCCATTGTTCGTTCCCGTAAAACGGGCCCGCCTCCAAGACCAACACATCCAACCCAACCTGCCCCAGTTTCCATGCCGCCACGGGTCCGTCACCGCCTGCACCAACAATCACGACGTCATAGGTATCTTGTACCATCAGTGATCACCCCCACCGAGAAGTGAGTCATCCTCCCCGTCGAACAGCTCCGTGGTTGCCCGCGAGAGCAAATCCTCATCGGACTCCGCCAGCACATCCGACACCGCGTCCTGGGGTCGCTGAACATCAAGCTCCA
>CAZSSY010000044.1:0-27024 GCA_964609565.1 uncultured Natronomonas sp. | reverse complement strand
TCATCGGCTTTCTCGGTGCATTTGTCGTGTTAGTTGCTCTCACGTGGGTGGTTGGCCTTGGGGCACTTCTCGACAGTTTACAGCAGGCGGATCCGCGAGGCGTGGCTACTGTAGTCGTGATGGCAGCCGTCTGGGTAGCGGCGTGGGCGTTTGCGCTTCGGACGATACTTAGGTCACTGGGTGCGGGCGTCTCCCCTCAGCGGGCAGTCTGGATTTATCTGGGTGTGCTTTTCGCGAATAATGTCACGCCGTTTGGCCAGGCAGGCGGTGAACCGATTAGTGCTGTCTTGATCGCTGACAACAGCGGAACGGAGTATGAAACTGCGTTGGCGGCTATCGCGAGTGCTGACACCCTTAACTTGGTGCCATCGACACTCCTGGCACTCATCGGGATCGGGTATATGTCTCTCATCGTTGCAGCGGGGAGACAGATCCGTGAGGCCACTGTTGCCGTGCTTAGTCTTGCATTCGCGTTACTGGTAGTCGGCTATCTCGCGTGGCGGTTTCGCACTCGCTTGGAGGATGCTGTCACCCGGGTTAGCGTGGTCATTGTCCGTACAGTTGGTGGCTATCTGCCGGTCGTCACCACCCCGAGTTCCACTGCTGTTCGCACACGAGTGGATGGGTTTTTTCGGGGAATTGAACGGGTCGCGGCTGATCGACGAGCACTGCCAGTTGCGTTGGGGTTTTCAGCCCTCGGGTGGCTTGCGCAGGCGACGGCGCTCTGGCTGGCGTTGTATGCGGTTGGTGTGATTGCTCCATACCCGGTTGTGCTGATAGCAGTTCCGCTCGGTGCGGTCGCTGGCATTATGCCGCTTCCTGGGGGACTAGGTGGGATAGAGGCCGTTCTCGTCGGGGTTCTCGTTCCACTAGTGGGAATCAGTGCTGCGACTGCCGGTGCTGCAGTTGTGCTGCATCGCGGTGCCATATATTGGCTGCCGACAATCCTTGGCGGTTCAGTTATGTCTGTCTTCGGCGCTCACCGGGTGTAGCCGTCCACGTGCATTGGCTCATTGGGTGAGAACCAAAGCGTTAAACGCGGGCGATGGAAATCAGAGCGTAATGACGACGCTGTACGATGTACCGACTGAGGCACTTATTGATGCGGTCGCCGATGAACTTGCAGACGACCTTGAGCCTCCCGAATGGATTGAATATGCAAAAACGGGCGTTGGTCGTGAGCTTCCACCGGAGCAAGATGACTTTTGGGCCCAGCGTGCAGCCAGCCTGCTTCGAAAGGTGGCTGTTGATGGCCCCGTTGGTGTCAGACGCCTTCGCTCGGCGTACGGAGCGACGGCAAATGGAACGACACGGTATCGAGTTCGGCCAGCTCATAAGAAAGATGGGTCAGGGAACGTGATCCGCACGGCCCTTCAACAACTTGAGGAGGTTGGTTATATTGAAACCAATAAAGGCCGTGGCCGGACAGTCACCGGCGAGGGCCGAGCTCTTCTTGACGACACAGCAGAATCCCTTATTGATGATTTAGACCGTCCGGAACTGGACCGATACGCCTAACTACCGCAATTTTATCACATCCTGCTCCCGGAATCGAGGCTTCGACGAGTCGATGGCTCACCTGCCCCTAGGCCAGGCGCGTCGTGGTTTCACCCTGGGGTATAGGCCACCGACTCGCTATCACTTGGATCAACCTGGCTGAGCGACTGTAAGGCGATCACGCACGTTAGCTGTCTCGGTGTCGAGAGGGTGTGGTTCCCCACGGTGGAGCACTGGCCGGGCCACCTTCGATAGCGAGAGTTCCGGCCTGTAGGCCGGGCGTGACTCGTGTCCGCGGCGGATCCGGTATACGGGTAGCGGGACAGGTCCACACCGACCGCGGCGGCCTGTCCGCCCCCATGTCGGGACAATCGGACACTCTCGGGCGTCCGACCGCACCCCTCGACGGTATCCCGTCGAGAAACCGAGTCGGATACCGACACAACCCAATAGGTACCTCCGAATCCCCCACGAGAGGAGTACCGGGGGCGGGCCACTTCCCACACTCGTTGGTGTGGAAACCCGAGGTTCCCAACCCGGTGCACCGCGGTGCGGGGGTGGGAAGCCCCAGCGTTCACGCCCTGGAGGATGTTACTTATAAACCCGTGTGCGCATGTCCGTAACCATTTTTCAGACCCAGTAGTAACGGGTGTGTATGAGTGGTGAACCTACCGACGAGGATCTCGAAGAACTCAGACAGCGGAAAATGGAACAGTTGAAAGAACAACAAGAAGGGGACGGTCAGGGTGAGGCCGCGGACGCACAGCGTCAGCAGGCGGAGGCGCAAAAAAAGGCGATTCTTCGCAAGGCGTTGACTGATGGTGCTCGGAAGCGGTTGAATACGGTCCAAATGTCGAAACCCCAGTTTGGTGAACAGGTCGAACAACAGATCGTTGCGTTGGCACAAAGCGGCCGTTTGCAAGGGAAAATCGATGAAGAGAAAATGAAGGAACTCCTGCAAGAAATGAAGCCTGACTCTCAGAGTTTCAATATCAAACGACGATAAATGGAGTGTGGATTGCTGTTTAGCGGCGGGAAGGATTCGTCATTGGCTGCGTTATTGCTCGATGATTTCTACCAGGTGACGCTTGTCACGGCGCACTTCGGGATTACCTCCGATTGGAAGCATGCTTGTGACACAGCAGATGCGTTGGGGTTTGCGTTTGATGAGATCATACTTGATGAGGCTGTCGCGGATCGGGCCGTCGAGCAAATGCGGGAAGACGGATATCCGCGGGCTGGTATTCAAGCCGTCCATGAGGCGGCGCTTGATGCCGTCGCGCCAATGTATGATGTCGTCGCTGATGGCACTCGGCGTGATGATCGGGTACCAACAGTGTCGCGGGCTGTGGCACAAAGCCTGGAATCGCGTCATGATGTTGAATATATTGCGCCGTTGTCCGGGTTTGGGCGATCTGCGGTTGACCAATTAGTCGATCGTCGCCTCGTGGTTGAATCCGGCCCAAGTGAGGCGGTTCCAAAAGGAGATTATGAGACGGAGCTTAGAGCCAGAATTTGTGACCGGTGGGGCGAAGCAGTCGTTGGTGATATCTTTCCGGATCATACTCAAACACGGGTTGTCGGTCGAAGGGACCGCTGATTCCGATGGTTGGGGTGTGTGCATGGTGTGACTGCACAGATTTTTGAGGTATGGTACCATATCACGGTCCATGAAACTCGTCGTCATTGGATATGGCCGGGTCGGGTCCCGGGCAACGGATATTCTCCGTACTGAGGGCCATGAGATTACCGTTGTGGAGATTGACCCTGAGAAGGCTCAACGTGCCCGGGATGCTGGCCTTGATGTCATTGAGGGTGATGGCGAGGATGAACGGGTGCTTGAACAAGCGGATCTTGATGATGCTGACGCGCTTGGGGCGTTGTCTGGTGATCTCAACGTCAACTTCACGGCGTGTATGATTGCGAACGATTATGGTTGTCGGACAGTGCTCCGCATCGATGAGGATTATCGCGAGGAGATTTATCAGACGTATGCGGCTGACGTTGATGAAGTCATTTATCCTGAACGCATGGGGGCTGCTGGCGCGAAAACGGCGCTGTTAGGAGGCGATCTTAATGTGCTCGGTGATTTGACTGAGCATTTGACCGCGACTAGTCTGGATATTCCAGCTGATTCACCTATTGTCGGGCAACGGGTGGTGGAGTTAGATCTGCCGGGGGATGCGCGGCTCTATGCACATGGTCGTCGCAAAGAACCGATGACGATTCCGATGCCAAAGACTCGAATTGAAGCGGGTGACCGGGTTGCGTTGATTGCCGAACAGTCGGCGTTAACCGATGTACGGACGATGTTACAAGGGTGATTGGTCGTACTGGTCGTTGGCGGTCTTGTGGGTGGTGATAGTGGGTTTCCGTCATTCGGTTGACAGGGGATAGTAAAAACTCGGGCGCGCGAGGGGAGGATGGGGAGATTCGAGGCCGACGATGCGCGCCCATCATTCTGATAACAGGGATTGACCATAAATCCGCGTCAGACGCCCGTGTGACCGATGTTCGTGATGATGATTGATGGCATAACGACGTATTCTGTTGGAATTACATGGACATATTGAAGCTGGTTGCTGGCTGTCGGCCACCACCCATATATCACATGCATGATCATACGATTCGTATCCGCAGTGATACTCGGAAGGTGACAGCTGTTGGAGTACGAATCGTATACTCGACTCGGGATTTGTAAGCGGTTACCGTTGCAGATGACGGCGATAGTAACGATGATTCATTTATGGCAACTGACATAACTCCTCAGGTCCTGAGATATATATGGCGACAAAGCGGGTTATGGGCACCCGGTTCCAGTTCAACGTGGGCGAATTCACCGGCGCCATTGGGGATACCATCACGGTTCTCCCACTTATCATTGCCCTGGGGGAACTCACCCCAGCATCCCTCCCGCATATGCTTCTTGGCTTTGCCATCTTTCAGGTCATCTGGGGCCTCGTGTATGGCGTTCCACTCTCGGTCGAACCGATGAAAGCCCTTGCCGGCCTCGCAATTGCCGGCGCCATACGATACGATGCCCTCATCGCTGCAGGCCTCCTCGCCGGCATCGTTCTCTTCCTCGCCGGCCGAACCGGGCTCCTTACCTCCCTCGTGGAGCTAATCGGCGATCCTGTCATCCGTGGCACCCAATTCGCCGTTGCCAGTTTACTCGTCCTGGCTGCACTCGAACTCGTCATTGCGGCTCTCGACGTGGCCATCATCGGCGTCGGCGTCGCCGCCATCGTCGCGATCATGTCTCGCCGCTCAGTGGCACTCACCATCATCACACTCGGCGGCGGTTGGGCCCTCCTGACGACCGGCCTTCCCACACCCACCATCCCAAGCGCCTCCCTATTCCCAACCGGCCCTCCCGCCCTCTCAATCGACGTCATTGAAGGTCTCATGGCTCAACTCGCCATGACGGTTGGCAATGCCGCTATCGCCACAGCTCTCCTTCTCTCAGACTTATTTGACCGAGACATATCCGCAGACCAACTCGCCGAATCCATGGGGCTGATGAACCTTTCAGCGATCCCATTCGGCGCGTTCCCGATGTGTCATGGGTCAGGTGGACTCGCCGGCAAATATACATTTGGTGCCCGGACCGCCACAGCAAACATCTATGCTGGCATTGGCTATGCGGGCTTAGCCCTTCTCGCCGGGATAGTAACCGCATTCCCAACTGCCCTCCTCGGCGTTCTCTTGGTCATCGTCGCCGCCACCCTGACACAGACCGCGTTTACAACATCTGACCGACCCTGGTTCATCGCCGCAATGGGCGGACTCGCCGTGATAACCAACATTGGTATTGCCTTCATCGCGGGCGCCCTCTGGTGGCATCTCCGCACTTGACACCCGCCCAGACCAGAAGACCGACTTTCTCCCTGGCCTTCCGTAACCCCGGCGGTTTTGGTTATCGACCGCATGAGACGACATATGTCGTGGAGCAACCTCTTCAACCAGGCAGCCGGCTACAATATCACTCGAGAAGACATCGTCGAAGCGCTCACGGAGCGCCGTCATGACCGACAGTGACAACACGGATACGCTCGATTACTCCCGGATTGCCGTCGATGCAGATGTTCTCGCAACGGACCTCCTCGTCGGCGGATCTGCCCGGGAGGCGCTTGATTCCATCAGACGACACTCATGGCTCGATGCCGTCCTCACCGAGCAAACACTTGATGATGCAGAAGGCGTTATCGCGACGCTTACCACTGGAGAGTTCGCAGCTGCGTGGCGAGCGAAAGTGGAACCATGGGCGATACTCGTGGACCAACCAGATCGCGACCATCCCGGGCTGGCGGCGGCCTACCGTGGGAAGGCTGCCCATCTGTTGTCCATGGATACGGAGCTTGTAACACCGGAAGCGGGCGTCACCCTTCGGGAGGCTATGGACGTGAGTATCCGAACACCGAACGCATTCGTATCGGTGTTTGACCCAGCGGCCGCATACGCTCTCCTGTTTGATGATGAGTATCCCGGACCAGATCAGGACCCGCGTCAGTAAGGCGGGCACATCGAATTAATCGGGCGTGTTCAGCTCCCGGGTTTGTCGTCTCGTCAATCGATTCGGAAGGATGTTTGAGAGCCGAGTGAGCACTCGGTACTTCCACCCGGTCACGATGACTGTCTCACCGTTCTGGAGACCGGCATAGCCGTGTGTCGCGACAGCGTCGACATCTTGCATAGGGCCTTTGCCCAACGGCGTATCTTGATTTTCTGCGCGTTCTTGGAATTCCGTATCCACCGGCCCCGGACACAAGGCGGTGACGGTCACACCTCGGGACCGAAGTTCATCAGCAAGTCCCTCAGAGAACAGCTTCAGATACGATTTTGAGGCATAATAGACGGTCATGAATGGGCCAGGGAACCAGGCTGCTGTGGAGGCGACATTGAGGATGCCACCACGCCCGCGGGCTATCATATCACGCCCATAGAGATGAGTGAGATGCGTAGGTGTAACCACATTCAATTCTACCTGCATCAGTTCACGGTCAAGATCATTCTCGAGAAACGAACCCTGCGTCCCTATCCCGACATTATTGACGAGAATATCGATATCAATCTCGCGTGCCGTTGTCTCCGCGTAGAGGTTTTCTCGAGCCTCCTGGGATGCTAAATCGGTACTCACCACGTGGGCGGTGACGTTGTATGTCTCCGCAACGTGGGTGGCAAGTGATTGCAACCGTTGTTCGCGTCGCGCAACAAGGACGACATCGTGACCGTTTGCGGCAAATTCCTCTGTGAGTGCTCGTCCAATCCCCGCTGACGCCCCGGTAATAAGCGCTGTACCGTCGACAGACATAGATGAGAGACTCCCGCGACGGTAACTTAGGCGTATGGGTGGGTCCGCGTTTCAGCAACGTTGCTGGTCAGGCACGGTGCAGGACCCAGAACGCGGCAAAGCCACCGAGTATCACGACAAGCCAATAGCTTGTCAGCCGATAGATTGTGGTCACGGCAAGCGCTTCGTCGGCTGAAAACGCTAAGAGTGCAGTGAGGAGGACGACCAGAGTACCTTCAATTGCGGCTAGCCCACCGGGGAGTGGCGTCGATCCGGCAATGACGGCGACCGGGACGAGAAAGCAGACCAAGAGCAAGGGCACAGAGAGATTCAGCGCGAGGCCGGAGAAATACAGCGGTAACGCAAACAAGACCCACCCAATATATGCGAAACCGACTGCGAGCAGGAGGGCGCGCGGGGAATCGGCAATTAGATCAAGTGACTCAAAGAGGTTGGTAATCCGGTCATTGATCGCGGTGAGATTAATACGATCTGTTCGCTGGGAGAGCGGTTCAATGAGTTGGAGGAACCGATATCGGAGTGGTTCTCGATACATCCAGGCAGCGATAACCCCCAGGGGAAGACCGATTGCGACAACGATGAGGAGTACGGCAAATTCTTCGAGTTGTTCGGATAATCTTGCTTGAAAGAGCAGGTATGCCAGCCCGACCAGCCCGGCATTAAAAAACGGGGCCATCCGGAGAACATCTGCAGTCACAACGCTCGCCAGGCTCTGTTCGAAGTTAGCCTCGGTATCTCGAGCGAGGATGTACGCGATGAACGGTTCCCCGCCGGCTTGCCCCATCGGTGTCACGTAGTTTGCAAATGTCGCGGCGTAGAACGTCACAACCAGTCGACGGTATGGAACCTCAACACCGACGGCCTCTAGGACGATCTGCCAGGTTTTCCCCCAGATGGCGAGACACAGCATCGTCGACAGACACGCAATGATGACCCAGCTGAGCTCAGCCCGGCTGAGATGGGTGATCGTTTGTCGCCAGCCGACGACCACGCCGATGAGAACGAGAAGAATACCAGCAATGAGGAACCCGATGAGTAATTTCAATGTGGTCCGCATCTTAACCGGCCACCTGCTCGGGCGCTCGTCAGGCGGCATCACCGCACCTCTTACCGGCCAGAAGTCCGCCTCCACTTCGATCGTGGTCGCTTCGCAACGAGAGTAGCAGTGATCTTCGACCTCCAATCAGGTCCCCATTTTTGTGACCGCATACCATTCACCCTCCCATGTCAGGTAGTATTCGAGGAACGATTTCACTGTCAAGACACCATGCCCGACATACACGAGCGGGACCAGGAGGACACTCCAGGACAAAAGCCCCACGTGCCCATCTCGATAATCACGAAGCCAGATCAGGCCGACAAAGCCCAACACGCTCAAAAACGGGGCGAAGAATGCGGACAGCACGCCATGTAACAAGAGCAGTGGGACATGCGCGACGAGGACCAAGAGAAATAACCCGGCGCCTATCCCGCCAGTCGCTCGACCAATCGATAGGATATCGCCGACTCCAATATCTCCAGCTAATGCCTCTTCCACACGGGAGTGGAAGACCTGGACGTGGCCGATCCGCCAGCGTTTCCGTTGACCCCACAGATCACGGATCGTATGGGGTGCCTCCATCGTATTCGTACACCGTCGATACCGCGTGACGGTGAGGTCAGCCCGGAAACATTTATGGTCGAAGTCGATGTCTTCGGTCAGCTTATCATCGTAACCCCCGGCTGCCTCAAACGCTTCGCGGGTGAATGCCGTGGAAGAACTCTGACAATGCGTGAATCCGAAAAGCTCCCCCAACGCATACCCGCTTTGGACGACGAGTCGTTCGCAATACGCCAATGTTTCGACAGGGCCGGTCGGTCGGGGGACCCGTCTGCCCTGGAAGATGTCAGTTCCGTTGAGTAATTTGCTCATCGCGATGGGAACAAAGGTTGGGGCGATGTGTTCGTCTGCGTCGAACACGGCGAAGTAATCTGCGTCAATTCGTTCGACGGCATTGTTGATCGCTTTGGCTTTCGAGCCTGGGTCGCTATTGACGAGGCACGTCACCCCGGCATGTTCTTGCGCGAGCTGGTGGGCATACCTCCGAGTTTCAGTATCATCGGGTTCGACGATAACGGTGATTGTCAGAGATTCATATTCGCTTTGCAGGAGGCTTTTGACGGGGATGTCAACGACTTCGGTATCTCGATAGGCCGGGACGAGCGCTCGAAATTCTGGCCCGTCGGTGACGATTGGGTCCTGTCCTCGTCCGTGCCAGACTTCCCAGACGAGGAATGCGCCGGTAACGAGGACAAATCCGGTAAAAACCGCCACTGAGACGGCAGCTTGGAAGAACGAGACGTGGACTGATAACCGCTCAATGCTAATGGTCCATAGGTCTACCCCGGAGAGGACCGCAACGAGCAGGAGACCGCATATCCCACACACTGTCCCCGCGATCTCCGTAACGCGGAGTGGGGAGGGCACCATGGTATATACGACATGGGCATCACGTAATCAACGTTACGTCTCACGTACGTCTGACAGCATTCGAGTACCACCCCGTAATTTTCACGCAATGACTCCTTTAATCGAGGCGTTATCCATGGGTTACAAGCAGAATGGCAGGTCGAGGCCCATTTCTTATCGTTCGTGGTACCACTCGGCGAACTTCGCCAGCGCCCGCCCCCGATGCGAAACCGCGTTTTTCTCCGCTGCGCTCATCTCAGCAAACGTCTGGCCATTGTGTTCAAAAATCGGGTCATATCCGAATCCACCATCACCACGTGGTTTGACGATGGTCCCCGGGATCGTCCCCTCGAATAATTTCACCGGGAGTGTTCCTTCAGTCACTGTTTCATCTGTCGCGGCTGCACCACGCACCTCAACATCGATATCCTGTCCCCGCCGATCTCCGATATCAAGTGGTTCTGGAGATGCATCAAATGATTCACCATCGCAATACCCGATAACACATCGAAATTGCGCTGCTGTTGCGTTTTCCCGGCGAGCCATCTGTCCGACCCGTTCGATCCCCAGTGTCCCTTCAACGTACGCTGAGTACGGGCCAGGAAACCCATCGAATCCCTCAATCGTCAATCCAGCATCATCAACGATGACAGGCTCCCCAACATAGGAGTACGCTGCCCGAGCTCCATAGGCAGCGATCGGTTCAAGGGCATCCGCCTGAATCTCGGGATAGTCATACCCCAACGCGGATACCGTCGTCCCCAAATATTCCTCCGCTTCTCGGGCTTTCCCCGCATTCGTTGTGACATACCGAAGCATACCACACCGTTTCTGGCCCTCTGGCATAGACACCCGGGTCTTCGCCGTATCTACCAACCCGGATGCTTAAGCGTATGTGAATTATACACACGGCCGATGACTGACGGTGACACACAAACACTCCGAGATGTGTTGTTGGCCCACTCGGATCATCAAGCCGTCAGACAAGTATTCAGCGCCCACACCGGCACCGGGACAGCAACAACCGCTGATTTCGTGGAAACAATGCGGGAAACCAATGGTGACATCGCCATCGTCACACCAGATGACGCCAGCGAAATCTATGCACGATGGCATGCCAGTAACGGCCGGTTTGAATACATTACCGTCTGGCCACCATGGACAATCGGCGGATACAACCATACCGATCGCCGTGGCCTCATCGAATACCTCGCGTCGAAAAACGATATTCACTCTCTCCTCCATGAACAAACTCCGTTCGCAGACCAGACTGTTCTCTCACACCTGACTCCACAAATCTGGCCGTAATAGTGACTCTACCACCATGATTCGTGGCTTCCACTCAGTGACGCCAACGACCACTGCTATCGACCCACCGTCTGTTCGCTGAGACCGTCACATCACTCGATGTCTTCCCTCATTAATATCCGTCTCGAACTAAGAGGGAACCGTGTGCCCGTCAGATAGGGAGCTGTCAACGCCGGGTGCGAGGCGGGGTTCCCGGTTGGCCTGTCTCAGTTCCCGACATCCATTGCCCGGTTGACGACATCCTCGCTGTACAGTTCTGCGAGGTCTGCATGCTGGTCTGGCCGGTTTTCGTACACATCTTGGAACAACGTGATTGGTGTCATGAGCGCCTGATAGGTGGCTTCATCCCACATCCGGTCTTGACTGATATCAAGCTCGATGTCGTTGATACGGATGGTTGTTGCCTGCGTCATGGCGATCGCGCCTTTCCCGGCCGCTTTGGCGGCCTCAAACTCTTCCATCGAGTCAACGATATCATCCATACTCGGGACGTAATCTGTCCGGTCGAGTAACTCCTCACGGAGTTCATCTTCACTGAGTTCACGTTCGTCACCGCTGACGGTGAAAACATATCCGTCACCGGTTTCTTGGAGTGACAGCCGGTCGCCTTCGTATACTTGGACGTCACCCTCGTCGGTGAGTTCAACGTCTTCGCCACTGACGCTGAGAAGCCAGTAGCCGTCCTCAGGCGGGAGCGGTCCTTTATTCGCTTCGACCACTTGGCCGGGAGTGAGCGACCAGATGCCGAGCATTCCTTTCGCTTGATTGTCGGTCATCCGCTGGTGGTACCCTTCGATATTTCGGATGTCATCATACGGGCCATCAATCGCGATTAAGCCTGCGGCGCTAGCGGCCCGAGAGGTATTATGCCGGAGTTCAGGCCAGGCTGGCAGGGAACCGGTTGGTGTGATAGCACGCATATCCTTCGTGTAGTCAACCTCACCGTCAACCAGGAGGAACAACCGTTCGAGATTATTCGTCGGTTTCCCCATCTCGCTTCGGAGTTTTTCTAAGGCAAGTTCTGCGGCGCCGCTCTCGATAATAACCGACATTTTGAGGCTGCCTTCCGGAAGCCCGTACTCATTTTCGACGATCGTGAAGAATTCGTCGGCCTTCTTCCAATCATCGATATCGCCGACCTCCGGGATCACGAAGCCGTCAATGTACTCAATTGCTCCTTTCGCGGGGTCTGCGATTTCCAGCATATGCTGAAACCCGCGATATCTCGTCTCCGGGCTATCCCGATGCCATACCACGCGAGGATGGATTTCGCCTGGGAAATCAGCTCCCCCTTCGGCGACAACTTCGGCGATATTTGTGGCGCCTTCATCCCGCATATTCGGTGCCGTTGCATCCTCATTGTCGGGCACCCACACATCGGGCGCTTGCATGCCGCGAAGCCCGATTGCACTCCGCAGTTTTTTGGCGGAGTCGTCTTCCCCCTGTTCTGCCGTTGGCGTTGTAAAGAACGTCCGCACGAATTTCCGTTCGTGCATTCGTTTGTCGAGTTCCGTCATATGCATCCCTCGTGGTTAGTCGTCCTGCTCGGAGGTAAGCGGTTGATTTTCGTCTTCAGTAAACCCGGCCGATTGCTCCATGCGACTCTCGGCTTCGGGGTCGAAGAGCGCCTCAATCTCTTGGAAGCGGGACACGAACGAAAGTTCGTGGTGGCTTTCGGTTTCATGCCCGAGGTAGCGGTCTTCCAGGTCGAACTGGGCTTGTTCGTCGGTTTCGGCGAGATTCTTCATGTCTTCATACACGGCATGGGCACCGGAGTGGAGTGCGAACAGCGTGATGAAGATATATTGATAGCCCAGGTCGCCTAACTCTTGGAAAGTCAGCGGGTCGTCTTCTTGTGACCAGGCGAATGAACTGGAGTAGTTGAATGCGAGATCGATCTCTGGGTGGGTTTCGTGGATTGTTTCTGCGTATTCGACGGCGTCATCCCGGGATGGGTCGGGCATTTCTGGCCAGACAAGATCGACTCCACAATCAGCGTAGAGGCGGCCGCGTGCCAGGTGTTCTTCCCAATCCCCGTTGGCAGAGCCATAGGCGTCTGTTCTGGCGATTACAACGGTATCCTCACATTGTTTGGCATCAACGGCGGCACTAAAGCGGGCTTTGGCATCTTCACGAGGAATGATTTTTTTGCCTGCAATGTGGCCGCATCGTTTCGGTGTGGTCTGGTCCTCAATGTGGACGGCGGCTGCGCCGACTTTCTCGTATTCTCGGACTGCGCGCCGCACGTTGTGGATCCCACCGTAGCCGGTGTCACAGTCGGCGATCACCGGGAGGTTTGTTGCTTCGATGATCCGTTTTGCGTTCTCCACCATCTCTGTCATTGTGACCATTTCGAGGTCCGGGAATCCGAACTGTCCGAGGACCGTCGAATACCCCGACATGTAGGCGGCGTCAAGACCGGCCATTTCGGCGAGTCGAGCGTCGAGGGCATGATACAGCCCCGGTGCGAACGTGAAGTCTTGTGTGTCGAAGAGTTCGCGAAGTTCTCTCGCGGCGGGGTTGTCGACGTTTCTAACGATCGATTCTGTGTTTTGGACTCGGCTAGCGACCTTGTCCTCTCCGTCGTTTTCGTGTGCCATATGTATCTAGTATGTTAGCGGGTTCGAACGTCAGTGCGTTCGATGACCCGAGGGTCGTTCCTAAGTGCGCACAACGAAGTCCCGTCTTTAGCCGTCGTGACATCGTCAGCGTTCAGCGGGCGACAGCTCCGTTGCGGGCGACTCATCGTGTGCAATTCATGGGACCGCCGATGGATACAAAACCCTTATGATTTTTCATGTTAATACTGGTTAGACAGTATCCAGTCCTAATTGGTGTGCTATTCTCTAGCATCCCAACCAGCCACCCTCACTCCCACAAGCTTCCATCACTCCTCAACCAATTCCCGACTCGCACGGTAAATTCGTCCCGGTGGGTACAACGCAACTGGTAAGACAGTCGCGACGCATCCCAAAATATGCGGTATGCGACCGTCGTGATAGCGCCCAATGGAGGCGGCCTCCAGCCAGCCGACCACGCGCTGGCCGAAGAGCCGACGGTCACCCGCGAATCCATCCACCAGGTCAATCTACTCACCGACGGCACCTGCGTATCACTCTACAGCATCCGTGGTGATTTGACACACGCAGCTGAAATCCTCGACTCCCAAAACGATATCATAACGTTCGATGTCTCTGGTGACCGCGAAGGCCTGGCTTACATGCACTTTCAACCAACAGACCCGGTTGAACGATTGCTCGCCATCCCCCAAGACAACGAGATTGTCCTGAAAATGCCCGTCGATTGCCTCCCCCGCGGTGGCGTCCGCGTCACCCTCGTTGGTGACGACGAAACCATCCAACGCGTCCTCGATTCAGTCCCCGATTCGCTCACCCTCACCCTCGAAGGCATTGGCGACTACCACCCCGAATCCGAACAACTCTTCTCCGTCCTCACACCACGCCAACAAGAAATCCTGGAAGCCGCCGTCGATATGGGCTACTATGAGGTCCCTCGCCAAGCCACCCACGAACACATCGCCGACCGCGTCGGCGTCTCAGCCGGCACCGTCGGCGAACATCTCCGAAAAGTCGAAGGCAAAGTCCTCTCAACTCTCGTCAATTAACACACCACGACACCAACCGATCACCTCACCCATGCCATCGAAGCCGACCTCTGGCCTAAACCCACCAAACGGCAAAACCCCCTGCAGACACAACAGGGCACCTCCTCCCGTTCACACCCATCTTGAGAGTGATCTGTGCATTTCAGGACACTGCACCGGGTAACCGGCTTTATTGACCAGCCGGTCCACTCGTCACGGTATGGGCCAGCGCCGGTTTGAACTCCGCGACATCGAATGGACACCACGGCGATTCCTGTTATTGGTATTAATGGTGACCGCCGCCAGTATCCACCTAGGAGTTGCAACTGTTACTGAACGATTAGTCTTTGCCGTCCTCGGGCTTGGCCTCCTCGTTACCTTTATTGGGTTTTTCACCGCGCTGTGGCGGCCGAATTACTGTTTGGTTGGAGCGGGATATGTCGGTGCAATAGCCGCCGTATGGTATTTCATGGGCCGACCGTTACTCGAATTCACCATATTCGAAACAGTCCTACAAGGCGGCATCTTCGTGGTTCTCATGGTTCTCTTACTCATCGAGCGGCTATCAACCATTCCTGAAGCATAGCTTATTGTTTTCTACCCACCACACCACATCAACTGCGCTCGCCATTCCTCCCCTCACCTCCCACACTAATCCCGGTCACATGGTTGGCTTCGTCGACTGCCCAGATCGGGATAGATCCGTTTCACCGACGGAGCTTTTCGGTTATTGTTCAACTCCATGTCAGGCAAGGTGATCTCTCGAAGAACCCTGAATGTACTTCGGATACCGGTTCTGTAGTGGTTCGTGAACCCCCGCATTCGAAGACGTTGCAATACCCGTATTTGATCGCACGTGCATAGAACGGTTCGCAACGGGGTCCTTGATCTGGGGAGCTCGAATATGACATCCTCTCCGGCGTGATCGCCGGGGTTTCCGTACCGCGGTGGGATATTGTAGTGCACGGCTGCGGGTGAATCAAAGAGATGGGTGGGTGCTAGACGAAGGCGAAGACGACGAGTGCGAGAAGGACAAGGAAGATACTGTATTTGAGGCCGCTTCTGACGTCCCCATCTGCGAGTTCACCGACGATAAGGCCTGTTCCGACGGCTTGAATGAGTGCAGAGTGCATGAAGAGTGCATGGTAGGTGGTGATGTCGCTTGCACTAATCGAGATAATTTCAGCAAGGTCACCACCTTCTTCGACGGAGTCACCGATCCGCTCAAGCACCGGACCAAGGAAGCTCTGGTCGATGACGACAATGGTCCCGAGATACACGAGGAATCCGATGACGACAACTGCGATGTATGTTTGGAGTTCTTGCTCGCGATCTCGTTCCATATGGATTCGATGTCTGGTATCTTCGGCGGCGATTTTCAGGACTCGGTGGAGGTTCCCGGTCGATCGGCTCCCTTCAGCGAGGATTTTACACGTCCTGGTGAGTTGTGGGACTTCCATCCGGTCGGCCATCGATAGGAGGGCGTTCCTAATGTCGTGATTCCATTGGATATCGTTGCGGACGTGTCGGAGTTCGGTGGCGAAGCGGCCAGAGACATTCCGTGCGACTAACCCTAATCCATTGGCGAGGGATACTCCCATCTGGTTTGAACTGGCGAGGATATCGAGGGCATCGGGTAATCGTTGTGAAATTTGGCGTTTTTGCCGGCGGCTTTGTTCGTGGACAATTGTTAATGGGACGGTGATTATCAGGAAGGGAGCGATGACGAATGTCGTTGTTGTCCAAAACGGTTCTTCGAGGAATTCACTGATAGCCGGTGTCCCCACGAAAACGGTGGCGGTAGCCAGATAGATACCGGCCAACGGGATGGTGATGAGGAGGGTCAGTTCGGGGGTTTTTCGGAATGCGGCGAATGGGTCCTTCATGAATTCAGTGAGATGACGCCGACGACGCAGCCGCCGAACGATTGTGTATTGGTCGGCGTTCGTGAAACTCGACGGTGAGAGTGGTTTTTCAGACTCTGTCGTCACGGTGTGGCCTGGTGGTTGGTAGGGTGCCGAAAGCATTGACACCAGAATAATGTAGCCTAACATGCCGAGCGGGATGACTACATAAACGATGGCAAACAGCATCGTAAATCCAGCAGAGCCGAGGAACGTCATCATGATGAGCGTGACGATCAAGAAGAGGGGGGCGGCGACGAAGGCCACGACGAATACTTCACTCAGCATGGCCAGCGTTTCGAGGAATCGCCGTTGTTCCTTCTGGCCTTCACGCATGTACTGTTCGCTTTCGTCGCGGAGAAATGTGGTGAGGTCACCGCCACTATCCAGGACGCTCAATAAATCGTCGAGAAACGTTTCGAGATTGTTACTTGCGGTGAGGTTTCGGGTGTTCCGTATCGCGGTGAATAGATCGTTCCCAAATATCTCCACGTCCCGGACGATCATATCGAATTCATTGGCGACTTCTCCGTAGGTGTCTTCGGCAGCAGCAGTTCGTTTAAGAACGTTGACAAAATCCATGCCGCCGAACGACAACGCATACATGTAGACGAGCGCATGCGGCAGCATAATATCGATATTCCGCCGTCGATTATCGACGAGAATTGACGGATAGTAATACAAGAAAATCCAGGTGAGTACAACCCCCAGTAACATTAATAAAAGAGTCACCGTCGCACCGAACAAGAACACGCGATTGGCAGCAATAAAGAACACAACACTCGAGAAGAGAGAATCACTGGAAAACTGGATCGGTGATTCAATCCCGGCGAGGACACCGGCTTGCGAGAGGATCAGCGTACCGGCAATCCCAATGATCGCGCTCAGGAGCCCGACGAGGACTGAGTATAACACTGCACGAGTGAGATAGACGTCATACGTGATGCCGAGTCGGGCTTGATTGAGACTGCGTTGGAGATCCGAATGGTGGTCAGATCGTGATTTGAAGTACGTGCGGATGGGCCCGAATTTTTCCACCAGAATACTCCGTCGACTCGCAGCAGCATCGCTGATGGGGAGGTACTGATCGGCTTCATAATCGGGCACCGGGATTTCTTCTTCGGTCTCGACGTCACTCATCGTCAATCCCCAGTGGACCCGATGGCGTCACGGTCTTCGTCGGTCCGGATGGGGATGATTTCATCATTTTCAAGCCGTTGGAGGACCGTCTCTTCGTCTTCAATGAACGAATGAATGATTCGGGCGACATCCTCATGCCAGGTGATATCGTTATCAAGCATGTATTGGAGGACGCGTTCTCGGCGGTCGATTGCTTCTTCGAGTTGTGTATGTGACCAGCCTCGGTCGGCTGCAATCTCGTCCATGACATTCGAGTCATATTTGGTGTTGAAGCTATCGTCGCTGGGATTCCATTCGAAAACTTCGTTGATAAGGATATCACCGCTATCACCGCTGCTGACGAGTTCCGTGATCGATTCATTTCGGCGGACGCGGTCTTCGCCTAACAGGACCTGTTTTTGAATCGAGATGATGTCGAGTTCTTTGATCATCTGGGTGGGCACGCCGAGCGGTTCGTTCTCCAGCCGGTTGATGACGCCCATCACAGATTCGGAGTGTACGGTGGTATAGGCGGTGTGGCCGGTGGCCATCGCTTGGAAGAAGGTGAGCGCCACGCGGGATTCGGTTCGAATCTCACCGACGAGCAGGTATTCTGGCCGCTGTCGGAGGGCGGTTTGGAGCTGCTGATACATTGTGATATCACCAGCATCATTCGTGGTGGATGATTCCCGCGTCAGCGATTGAACCCAGTTGTCATGCGGCAGGTTGATTTCCTTTGTATCCTCGATCGACACGATTTTGCTTTTCTTCGGGATGAAGAATGAAACCGCGTTCAGCGAGGTGGTTTTCCCGGCACCCGTCCCGCCGGCAAACAGGAGTGATCGGTTGTTCTCGATGGCGAGCCAGAGGTAGGCCATCTGTTCGACGGAGAACGTTCCCCAATTGATGAGATCGATCGGCGTATCCGGGACGGATGAGAACTGTCTGATCGTGAAATTCGGACCACGGGTTGCGATCTCGCCGCCGAAGGTGAGTTGGACCCGGGAACCATCCGGGAGCGAGGCATCTACCATTGGGTTTGAGACGGAGAGATGTTTCCCGGCGCGTTGGGCTAATCGGGTGACGAACGATCGGAGGTCGGATTCATTGAATTCAACGTTCGTATCGAGATCACGGTATTCTTGATGGTAGACGAACACCGGGAGGTTTGATCCATCACAGGAAATGTCTTCGATTGCTTGGTCATACAGGAAGGGGTCGATCCGCTCGTAGCCTACGAAGTCTCGTCTGAGATAGTATCGGAGTTTATGGATTGATAACGGAGAGATCGCTGCGGTGTGTTCATCAATGAGTTCAGTGACTCGCTGGTCAAATTTTGTGGCCCGCTCAGATTCATCTCCCAGGTCTTCATACATTAAATTATTCCGCAGAATCATGTTTAGCTCTTCGAGGATATACTCTTCGAACTGACCGAGCGCTGGTTCAGTTACCCGGTAATGTAACTCGCCCTCGGCGTCATCTCGTAAGATTGAAACATAGGCATATGGCTGGTTGACCCAGTACCGTTCGACCTCTTGGTACTCCCTCAGATATCGGAAATCGAACCATTCTTCGCGCAATACTTCGAGATCAGGGACTTCGATGAGTGATTCCGACTCCCACTCGGTCTCAAACCACGAAACAATATCCGAGAGAACGGCTGTCCGCGTCTTGTGATCTCGCAGTGGGTCATCTTCATCGAGACGGTCAATTCCGGTCTCCGGTGTGGTTTCCAAATAATCTGTGTTCCCAGTGAGTATCGCAAAGTAATCATTGACAACCTGATATACTTGCGTCAGTCTGCTTTGCTTGTCGCCATTCAGGAATGAAGTATCGACACCTGATTCTTCATCGTGTGTCGCCCCATGTGGAACACCCCGCATGAAACGCAACTCATAGCTGTATCTACGTAAACCTTACCAGCCACACCACAGTGCTCAACACCGCAACATACCCGCTAACTGGTTGATTACCAGCCATACCATCCAGCAGCGGCCATGCAAGCCTCGTTTTGTCTCCTTTACGGATACGGAGTGGAAGGTTGTCCCTGTCATCTGGGAAATCGCGATTTCTGGTTTCATCTCCTATGTGGAACCCTCTTTTTGGGAGTACCACGGCGAGATTCCTGGAGGCCACGTTGAGGAATTGCCCGTTGGATGTCATACCCTTCAACCACCCTGGTCGAAACACCGGTTGTCTCTGACAACCCTTGTGTTGCGCGCTGATCTCTGGTCTATACGCTGCATATCAGAGAAACTCAATGCTTTCTGGGGCATCAGTGGTGTTCGCTATGCCTGTCCCGATGGTTGCTAAGGAGCATGGTACCCGTCAGGTGATGGCGCGGTGTCGTCGCTGAGGTGCCAGCAGATGACTGCCTATCGCGAAGAGGGTGATGACCGGCGTCACCGCGACATAGAGGATCGCGTATTCGAAGCGACCGGCATAGACGACCTCAGTGGTATACAGTAGTGTGAGGAATACACCAGCAATGACTGCTGGCACCGGGTTCTGATAGGCGAGATACGCGTAGGCAGCCAGGCCACCCAGCGTGAAAAGGCATAGCGGGAACGCGAATGCGAGCCATGTCTCACCACTCATCAAAAACCCAAGGAGGTGCCCGTAATTGATGGCTTCCCACAATCCGAGGACTCCGATCCACAATGTTTCTGTCGTGAAAGGCATGACCAAAAACGCCAGTTGCACCGCCAAGACATACGCACCACCGATGAGGACCGCTTGCCAAAACTCCGTCTGATGACGTGGTCGACTAATGGAGGGCATCACCACCGACCAACACAGCCCATACCAATAATCGTTTTCTTCCCCCGGCCCGGGCAGAAGTAACCCGCCTTGCAGGACGGTAATCACCGTCGATCCTGGTTCCAGGGAGTCGAAACCACGTGTTATCGCAATCCTCCATCTTCCGAGCTCATCTGTCGACGATGGAATGTCGCCAGCTAGTTTGAATGGCGTCACGTCCCCGAGAGCACTGCTAGGGGTGGCATTCGACCTGGGGTGCCGACCATATCCAGTGGGATGTACGCCGTGTCGATGTTCATCGGATGCCGATGAGTTGGAGAATGCCGTAGGCGACCGCAACTAGGAGGGGGAAATACAGAGCGTTGCCGAGCAAGGTGACACCGAGGAACCGGCCGGTTGGATAGGCGCTGAGCCCGGCTGGTACCGCGAGTAATCCACGAATCCCGGGGATGAATATTGCCGTGAAGAGCCCGATTCCGCCGTACCGGGCGAACAGGCGATCAACGATACGTAGTCGTCGTTCGCCGATCCGTTCGACTGCTCGCGTTGGGAGCGTGTTGAGATACGGAACGCGGCGCTGGAGGCCGAATCGATCCGTGGTCGTGTCATCAAAACTTCGGTAGGTTGTCCACTGGCCAGCAACTACCGACACGGTACATCCAATCATGAGGAGCGCGAGAATCGGCCATGAAGGTGTTGTGACAGCAACAACCGTCACGAACACGGCTGGAGGTTGAAGGATCTTCCCAACCACCAGGCCTTCCAGATAAAAGAGGATAACGAGTACCGGTAGCCCAACAACCAACACGAAGTGAGAAACCGCATCAACAACCCCCTCGAGAACCATACCAACGATGTTTCACTCAGAGTAACCTGTTGGTTACGATTCACATTCCAGCTTCGCCCCCTGATCCACACTGCCGGGGGTGTGACGAGTCCACTTGCTCTCTATATCGCAGGCCCGGTCTCCCCCGCCACAGCGAGTGGCGGGGGAGGGGGAACCCGTCACTCCCGCTGAAATTCCGTCCTCGTAATTTGCAACGTTGATGTGCCCTATGGCCCTGGAGAAGGTGTTTCTGATACTTCTGTGCGGCTATGTGATGCCTCGTAGTTGAGGTCTGGCCCTATCGGGGTGATTTCTCCTTGGTAGTAGCCTTGGTCGGTGATGTGGTCCATCCGCACGGTGTCCGCCACGCCCGGTGTCTGATAGAGGTCTCGGAGATATGGCCACAAATGCTCGTACTGATGGATGTATTGACGGTTGCATTTGAACGCTGTATGGTAGGCTTCATCGAACCGTATTAGCGTCGGGAACAACCGGATATCGGCCAATGTCAACCGATCATCCGCCAGATATCGTTGCGTGCCGAGCACCTGATTCCAATGATCTAGGGCCTCAAACACGTCTGTGACTGCCTCATCGTAGGCTGTTTGCGAAGACGCAAACCCGGCGCGATACACCCCGTTATTGACCGGTGAATAAATCGCGTCAATAATTCGATCAACTTCAGATCGATATCCCTCCGGATACAGGTCACGCCCGTCTCCAAACGCTCGGAATGCAGTCGCAAACATCCGCATGATTTCGATCGATTCATTATTCACAATTGTCTCGTGTCTGCGATCCCACAACACCGGGACGGTCACCCGCCCTGTAAACTCAGGATCTGCCGCTACGTACACTTCACGTAAGTAGTCAGCATCGTTGACGGTATCCGGGGTACAGCCGTCTTTCACCGGTGAAAATTCCCAGCCGTCGTCCTCCCGGATCGGGTCGACGATATCCATCGAAATGACATCAGTCAACCCAGCAAGCCGGCGGGTTAATGCAGCGCCGTGAGCCCACGGACAGTTCCGCGCAATATACAGGTGATACCGATCAGCTTCTGGGATAAATCGAGCGTCCGACTCGGGACGAATCCAGTCGCGAAACGAGGTTTCGACCCGGTCAAACGCCCCCGTCTCATCCGTGAACGGCTCAACATCAGTCCTCCAGTCCCCATCAACAAGCATATTCCGACCCATAGATCGGACTATTCCTTGCACACTCAAAGATGCACGGCGATATGGATGCGGCGAAATATCAGAGGGAGCTATCTCACTGGGTGTGCCATCAATGCCCATCTGAAGCTGTTGATACGGAATGGTGGCGCCCGGTTTTCATTGCCAGCCAGCGGCCAAGGTGGGCACCACCTATCCCCGATACCACCACAACTGCAAAGATGAAAGCGAAGAATCCGGCGGTACCGATGTATGCGGCGGTTTGGAACCAGCCGGGTCCACCAATGCCGGAGTAGGCTGCTGTGGCGATTTCAAACAACAATCCGAGCGCGGGAATACCGGCAATAATACTGGCACGGACACCAATCTGTGTTATTTTTGGGCCTTTGTCAGCATAGAGATAGCCGGCGATTACGCCGGCCACCAGGACGGGGGTTAGGTTGAATTGGGTTGCTGCCTGCCAGTAGAACAACGCTGTGAGGGGGGCTGTCACTCCGCCAGCGATAAGTGGATACTTCCATGATGGATCCGTGAATTTCATTGGAATCTCCCGACCGGGTGTCATTACTGAGTGTTCGCCGAGTCCTGGTATTAATTCATTGTTTACTGGATTTGCTGTGTCGAGTTTTACTATCGTATCATGTGCTATTCACGCGGGGATAGGCTTCGTATACAGCTTCGCCCAGGGTATCTCGATGGCCTTCATTCGGTCCGCCCGCGAGTGTCAGCAGGCGAGCATCCCGTAGATGTCGTTCCACATGTTTCTCTGTGGTATAGCCAATCCCGCCGTGGAGCTGTAAGGCGTCGTTGGCATTCTCCACGGCGGCCTGTGTTGCATACACTTTCGCCATACTGAATTCGCGGGTTGTATCCATGTCCTGGTCAGCCCGCGCCGCTGCCCGTTGCGTCAACAACCGAGCGGTTTCGACGCGCTCAGCCATTTTCCCAATCTGCCATTTTACCCCTTGGAAATCCGAAATTGAGTGGTCGTATTGTTCGCGTTCTTGGGTGTATTCGACGGCTTCATCGAGTGTGGCTCGTGCGATACCGACACCTCGCGCAGGCACGTTCACGCCGATGTCGATCTCGCTCCGCTGGACGTACGCCTCACCCCGATCGCCGATACGGTACCTATCGGGAATCTCAACGTTATCAAGTGTTGCTTTTGGTGATTTGACTGTTTTTGCACCGAGGGTATCCCAGACTGTCTCGACGGTAAAGTCGTCAGGTGGGATGAGAAATGCACTAATGTTGTGGGGGGCGTCGTGGTCTGGCCCGGTTTTTGCGTACGTCAGGACGTAGTCGGCATGGAGGAAGTTCGTGATCCATCGCTTATGCCCGTTTATCAGCCATCTATCACCCGTCTGTTCGGCGGTCGTCTCCATTTCTAATTTGTTACTTCCGGCATTCGTTTCACTCAATCCCAACGCGCACACCGTATCGTAGGCCGCCATATCTCCGAGGAACCGTTCGCGCTGCTGCGGTGTACCGAACCGTTCGACGATGGTGGCCACCCCGAGGTGCAACGCGAGGGCACTCGCCACGGGCATGAGTGCCGCTGCCACTTCTTCGATGACGAGCGTGAGTTCAACCAATCCTTCTCCCATTCCGCCGTATTCTTCTGGCAGTGTTAAGCCCGCATAGCCGTGGTCAGCTAACTCATCGAAAATTTCACTCGGATGTTCTTCGTTTCGATCCAACGCAATCGCGGCGGGTTTGATCGTTGTTTGTGCATACTCTCGTATCTCCTCACGTAACGCTTGTTGCTCCGGTGTCAGTTGGAAATCCATGGATTAGACGTCGGGTGTCGCCACCGCTTGCTGGTGGACTCGATCACTGTACGTTTCATTTCCTGTCATTGGTCCTCTCATCGGTCCAGTATCGTGTGACTGGGTGTTAGCTGCCATTTCAACCCCACCATACCAAATACTTCCCCCGCACAACCACACTACCCCGAATCCGGTCCGGCTACGTGAACCACTAGGGTCTTTTCCGGCGGGCCCGCTCTGTGTCATGGTTTCGGCGCTCGTCGCACTGAGGGGGTTGGTAGCTGTCGGGTCGAATGCATCCAGTGAGGCCTGAGTACTTATTACGGATGCAGGGATAGATGTAGTATGCCAATGAACAACATGCGGGAGGCGCTTGAGGACATTGAGTTCCTGACGCGGTCGAAACACCGTGTCATTGTTCTCGCTGCACTGGCCCGCCGGCCGCAAAGCCGTGCCGACCTCCGGGCGATGACCGGAGTGTCTCGGTCCACCATCGGGCGGACGCTCCGGGAGTTTGAAGACAGACGCTGGGTTGTAAAGGATGGCGATCAGTTCGAGGCGAGTCAACTCGGGGCGTATTTCGCGGCGGCGATGGCTGATTTAATTGACAGAGCCGAAACCGAACAGACGCTCCGCGATGTCTGGCAGTGGCTTCCCGATAAAGACAGCGGGTTCACCATCGAGATGTGTGCCGATGCAACCGTCACGGTCGCTGATGCCGACAATCCATACCGACCGGTGAATCGGTTTCTTGCGTTGGCACGGGAGACCGACAGCTACCGGTTTGTTGGATGTGACGTGGGGTTGATTGAGCCGTGTAAGACTGAATTCAAGCAATTGATTCTCGATGGGATGCAGACGGAAGTCATCGATTCACCGGGCCTCGTTCAATACATGCGATCGACTGATCCTGAACTTTTCGCGGAGGCATTCGAGAGTGGGAACTTCACATTACGCGTCCATGACGATCTCCCGGCGTACGGCGTCGGTCTCCTTGATGACCGGACAGTGATCAGCGGCTATGACGTTGAGAGCGGCACTGTCCGAGTCTTGATCGATACTGATGCATCAGCGGCACGTGCCTGGGCAGAATCAGTCTATGAGACCTACCGGAACGAACTCCCCACCCTCTCTCTCGAACCGCCGCTGGCTTAACTCGAAGCTGGTGTGCCAACAGCCATTGTGGGCGGGTGGCCTGGCTCGCCGGACAGCTTCTCGCCGACACCCCTTTGTTGCGCGTATCCTCGGGGATTACTTGGTATTACAAGTGGGCGATTGCAGTGAGTGATTCATTTTCATTCCTTGCAAGCCAGCTAGCCGCTGCCCAGATAGCACTAGATGCCTACATATCCCGTCAGCCGTTGGATATAGAGTGGGTGGTAAGGCACTCACCGACCGGTGAGAGTACGTGTACCGCATCCACAACCAATCAGACTGCAACGCACACCAATCCACGGAGCTACCACAGCATGTCAACGAACAACGGTGTAAATGTAGAGCAACTCGGACAAACAATCGAAGCGATCACGGACGACCCAACCGGCGGCCAGTTCCAGTTTCGCGCGGCAACCGAATGGACTGACGCCTTACAAAGCGTCACAACAATCAACGGTTTCGATCAAGCCGGCGACCACATAACGACCCAAGAATTCACCATCAACGGAGATGAGCCAGAGGAAATCCTCGGGAATCGCACCGCGCCAAACGCCGTCGAACTCTTACTCGCAGCCCTCGGCTCCTGTCTCAGCGTCGGCTACGCCGCGAATGCGGCCGCAATGGACATCGAGCTCAACGATCTCAGGTTTGAACTCGAAGGTGACGTTGACCTCCGCGGATTCCTCGGCATCTCAGAGGATGTTCGCGCTGGCTACAATACCGTCACCTGCACAACATACATTGACGCCGACGCAACGGACGACGAACTGGCAGACCTCCGGGAACGCGTCGAAACAACCAGTCCACTCATCGATAATATCTCAAACGAGGTCTCGCTCGAAACCACACTTGTGGCGCCAGAACGAGGTGTCCAGGAATGACCGAGTCACTCGATGTCGAAAAACTCGAACGAGAAGTCAAGAATGTCTATCGTGACGTCGCCGAAACTCCGGATGCAGGCCATCACTTCGAGATGGGTCGTGAGTTAGCCGAACGTCTGGGCTATCCAGCAGACGACCTCGATCGCATCCCGCAGGAAGCCCTCGATTCGTTCGCCGGCGTTGGGTATCATTTCGACCTCGCCAACATCCTGCCAAGTGACGCCGTCCTAGACCTTGGCAGCGGATCCGGAACAGATGTCTTTGTCGCCGGAGTCGCTGTCGGCGACGCCGGGGGTGTGACGGGATTAGATATGACCGACGAACAACTTGAGAAGGCCCGTCAACTGCGGGATGATGCCGGGATGACACAGGTTTCCTTCGAGACGGGGTATATTGAAGACCTCCCGTTCGACGATGAGACGTTCGATGTCGTCGTCTCCAACGGTGTGATCAACCTCTCCGCAGAGAAAGCCCGCGTGTTCGAAGAAGCAAAGCGTGTCCTCAAACCCGACGGTCGCTTGGCACTCTCCGATATCATCAGCGAAACCCAGATGCCCGATAGCATCAAAACCGACGCAGATCTGTGGGCTGCCTGTATCGGCGGCGCCATGCAAATCAACAAATACACCGACGTGATTGAGGACGCTGGCCTCGACGTGATCGAAGTCAGAGAAAACCCCCAATACGAATTCATCTCAGACCGCGCGACAAACGCCTGCCAAAAATATGGCGTCAAAAGCATCTCACTCACCGCACACCCATAGCCACATCACCTAATCTTGCCCACCAACAGCAGTGACCCACCCTATTGTGGGCTCCCTCGGGAGCTTTGCTTGGAGTTCACAACTCCGTCGGTACACCATCATACGTAGACGACCGACACGGCTCTTGTTCACCACTCCCCGTTGATATCCTGGTCATTTTCCAGGCCGCTAACTACATCGGATTCCAGCAGAGCTATTGACTAACCCATCTGTCCCGTTTTAATATGAATTCTGCCGTGTTGCGGAGGCATTCGGTCGTTGGTGCAAGAATGTAGTCCGCTATTTGTTTTGTATCCTCACGTTCAGTGATGGTCATGGATCGACGGTCAGTGCTCCGGGGTGGATCACGGCCGGTATTACATCTGCTCTGGTTATTGTAGCTCCTGCTAATTGCATCCCCTCTAGTTACCGCTCATGGTTGGCCCAAACTAGCGGTATTAAGAATCTCGTATGGAACGCGACGATGATTCTGGCTTCAGATCGGTCAGTACAGGATCGGGGT
>CAZSSY010000043.1:0-27289 GCA_964609565.1 uncultured Natronomonas sp. | reverse complement strand
ATTCTTGGATGCGGACGAAGCCTTCGATGGAGGAGCCATCGAAGTAGATCCCTTCGGTGAACGCTTTCTCTGCCTGGTCGGCTGGGACAGAGACGTTCTTGATCGTCCCAAGGATGTCGATGAACTGCAAGCGGAGGAATTCGACGCGTTCCTGCTCGATCTGTTCCAATACCTCTCGTTCGCTCGGTGTGAGTTCTTCCGTCGTCATTGCCGTCACTTACAGATTAATATTGAAAGGGATAAAGGTTCTAACCGTGGCAAATATCATAGAATATTCAAAATAAATGCACAAATACAATATTATTTCTCGAATTTCGGTAGAAGCACCGTTCCATTATTCAATAGGATTCAGAGAAGTGGACAAAACAAAACAGTCATAGATTATAATCGAAATTAATTCCACTTCTACAACCATATATTCTGTGTAGACTCATGTATCATGAATAGAACCTCATTTTCTAAAATTATTTCGAACGCTTCTTTGCCGTCAGCCGAGACCACCATCTAGTGACCACTCCATCCCGACACAGCCCGGTGATAACGGGCATTCAATACAGGCAGCCTCCACGATGCGTGTCCCATTCGAACCCGAGCGCTCAGCTGGCGGATTCCCGTCCGCTCACTCTCTGGTCTGAATGTATCGATGTACCAGATATAGCGCTCCGATCCCCGCCGCTATATACGGTATGACAGCAATAACCGGAAGCCATTACGAGTCAGATCGCTGACGGATAGACAGAGCAAGCCCAAGCGGCACAGCCGGCCAGGCGATGAGAATCACACCCGCACACAGCGACCGAGGGAGACGTCCGGAGAAACCGCCAGCCAACAGCCACCCACTATCCTCTACCACGATGCACGCGACAGCCACACCCGACAGTATCTGGTCGAGAGCGTCCTCAACCCGCGTTCCATATGAATCTATTGTCTCGACTGCCCGGATCAGACGCGAGATATCCGTCGAATCGATTGCTCGATGACGCCGCCGCCTCCCCTAGTTGCCACTACCGGCAGTCCCACTCCATCCTCCACAGTATGGCCGCTCACGAACTTGATTGAACTACCACGATCCCTCAGGTTCGAGTACTTGATGTAGCCGGTATGGGAGTCCCCATGATTTGTCAGTAGGCCCGTCGAAAGGTGGGGCATTGGCTGGTAACTGGTTTTCGCTGGTGGTTCACGGCAGGAGCCATCGAATTTGGCGCGGCGTCGGGGAATTCATGAATCCATCCTCCATCTTGGAGTCTGTAGCGATGGCCCGCCACGTTGGAGGTGTCGTCCCCCGGGTTGGTTCATTAGCTATCGGGTCGGAGTTCCTCGGGGAATCAGCGGTCTCGTCGGACATATAATACGGCCAGGGCCTGCTCGTATCTGCCAGAGACTTCGAAGATATTGATAGTTGACATAACTGTCGTGTTGTCAAGTTATTTCAGGGTAGCCTGCATCATATAGCAAAGCAAATCTATTATGTCATATATAATGTATAACATAGATTTATGGCAGCATACTACAGAGAGTCGCTAGGGTACGATCCCTCCGCTGTCATGCGATTGGGTGTCGTACTCAGGAGAACTACCAATGCATACTATCGACATCCATCTCGAATCACACCAGGATGTACATCAAATCGAGTACGACAGGATTCAGGGCGGTACACTCGTCTATGTACTTCGTTCCGACGAATCCGCCCACCGCCGCCGGCGAGCCGGCACCGAGCGGACACTCCATGGATTCGCCGACGTGACAGACTGGGACGCCATCCGCAAGGAACTCATACGGCGTGGCCACGATATCGGCGCACTGCACCATCTCCCAACGTTCGACAGCAACTCGTGAACTAACGTCGGCAGCACCACCAATGGCCTCTCCAGATCACTGACCCATTTACTAGGCACGACTCCGAATGCCTGGACTCCCAGTTCGAATGCCCTACATACTCATCGATCAGAGTCTTCCCCTTATCTATGATAAATTATCATTCCTGTATCTGGCACATGGGACGCCGTGGTGGTCTCTTCTGCCAGTGATTCGGCCGCTATTCCGTGTGAACACCTGATCGAAGACGATCGTGATCGATCTCGGGCTGTGACGATACGTCTATTGTTGTTGAGAGTGACGCTTCGACTATTCAGTATGAATCGATGGGGGTTTCGGGCATTGTGTCTCGCGATACTTCTTGTTGTGACCGGTGTGCTGGCCTACGGGGCGGTAACAGCGCCACAGACTTCGAGTGCTGACACGGTTCCTGAACCGGCCCCCAGGGATAACGTCACTGTCGTCTCCGAATCAGCGAAGTATGGGACCCTCATTGCGTGGAATCCGAATGGATCGCTCCTCTACTACAGTGATAATCATACGAAATATTTCGATGTCGATCCGGTCGGGAATGAATCGCTCACGGTCGAATATGCGGCCACCGACACCATCCACCGCAGTGGCCCAGAATGCACAACCCCGCCATGTACCCGAAACGTGATCGAACGCGTGAATCTCACCACAGGAGAGACACGCGAGGTATATGCCCGCTACGATTACCGCGAGCGCGCAGGTGAATGGCACGATCACGTACGCGTCGATGAAAACCACATCCTGATTGCGGATATCGTTGCTGACCAGGTCTTCCTCGTCAATACGGATACAGAGGTCATCGAGTGGTTGTGGGATGCCCAAAGTGATTTCCCGGTGTCGGGCGGGGGTCCCTATCCAGATGATTGGGCGCATATCAACGATGTCGAACTCCTTGATGATGGCCGAATAATGGTGAGTCTCCGAAATCAGGACCAGGTCGTGTTCATCGATCCAGAAACGGGGCTTGACCCGACATGGACACTTGGCAGCGACGATGCCCATCGCACGCTCTATGAGCAACATAACCCTGATTATCTCCCGCCAGAGGCGGGCGGTCCAGCGGTCCTCGTGTCCGATTCAGAAAACGGGCGATTGGTCGAATATCAACGAGACGGGTCCGGCTGGAATCGCACGTGGAGCTGGACGGACGACCGCCTGCAGTGGCCTCGTGATGTCGATCGCCTCCCCAATGGCCACACCCTTGTCGCTGATACACACGGTAAACGGATTTTTGAACTCGCTCCCAACGGCTCAATCGTCTGGTCTGTTCCCGTCACCCATCCCTACGATGTCGAACGACTCGGGACCGGCCCGGGAAGTACTGGCGGCCAGACCGCCACTCACCTCAACCTTACTTCACAAACCGGCCACCAGACCACACGGACCGGCTTCGATCCATTCGCGTCGATTACCGCCGGTGTGAAAGCTGTCTTTCCCCCATGGTTCGTCAATGGTATCATCTATCTCTCGCCTGTCTGGATGGGTCGCCCGCAGTTTTTTGCCGTGGCCTGTGGCTTTCTCACGGCCATCCTCTGGAGTGCCGTTGAACTTCGATGGTATGGTCTCCCCATCCGAATCCGATCGCCAATTTATCGATCAGACCAGTAATCACTCCGAGAGACGTATGGCATGGAACTTTCAATGCGACTTGTGGTCAGTCGAGCGGTATCTCCCCCCACATTGTTTCGCCATCTCACGCCAATGACTCCCTCGTGTCCGGCTTCGCGGCCGATTCCACGCTACCACATGCTTGCCATCGGGGTGTCATCGCACGTGGCCAGCTGAACGCAGACTTACCAACTTCCGCCCAATGTCGGTTATAACCCGCAGCTCTCTTAATGACAGTGGCGGCGTCTTCTCAAGCGATGCAGACTGACACACAAGCACGACAGCTATGGGCGAACGGATCGTACGAAACAGAGGCCTTACAATTCCTTCCGTTGGCAGGCCGACTCGTCACAGCAGCCGCCATCGGCGAGGATGACCGCGTGCTTGACATCGGTACCGGAACGGGAAACGTCGCCATTTCGGCCGCTCGTCAGGGCGCACAGGTCACCGGCCTGGATATTACCCCCCGATTACTTGACATCGCCAAAGAGAACGCCTCAACCGCTGCTGTCACGGATATAACGTGGCGCGAAGGGACCGCAACCGATCTCCCCTTTACCGATGACGCATTCGATGTCACCCTTTCGTGTCTTGGCCACATGTATGCAGACCCACCTGCCGAGGCCGGGCATGAACTCCTCCGAGTCACGAAATCGGGCGGACATGTCGGCTTCCTCTCGTGGACACCGACGAGTCTCTATCCCTCGATGGCGGGGGTATTACTCACCGCCGTTCCTCCTGAAGTTCTCCCGGATTACTCGGAACCACCGTTCATGTGGGGCGATCAAGACGTCGTCACCGCCCGGATCGGCGACGAGGTAACAGACCTCACGTATTGCCACGGGACCCTCCACCGCCCAACGCTATCACCGGCCCATGTATGGGAGGAAACCGCCCAAACATCGAGTGTCTTCGGCCCAGCTGTCGCCACCCTCGATGAGCCTGCGCGTCGTGACCTTCGGGCCGATATGATCGACGTCATCGACCAGTTCTTTGATGATGCCGAAAACACCGTCGAACTCGAATATTTACTCGTCACCGCGACTACCACATAGGGTGCGGAGGCAAGTAGTCGGGTGCGATTTCCGGCTGATTTCCGGGCTGCTGTTAATCGGATTGTGCTGGTTGTGTGTCGTGGCTTGGAGTCGCGCCGAGTGTGTCCATGCCGTCTGATCCGATCAGGAGGCGGACGAAATGCCCGGCATTTTTGATGAGTTTATTTTCGGCTTTTCGGAGATGTTCCTCGTAGGTTGACCGGGCGATATTCGTCTTGGCAGCTAGTTCGTTGATTGATGCACCGCGGGGTTGTTGGTAGTACTTGTTATCAAGGGCGACGCGGAGTGCGGCGAGTTGGCGGTCGGTGACGTCGTCAAATAGTTGGTCGACAGGGGCGAGCATCGTGTGGGGAATCTGGGTGTCATCGAGCCCGGTCTTCGAGAGGATCTCGATGTCTCGGTCGTGTTCGAGTTCCTGGTAGATGGCGCGGATATCTGCTTCGTCGAACGCGATGACTGTGTAATGTTCCCAGCCGTGACGGTGGACTGTTGGTGGTTGATAGAGGCAATTGTGGTCTTCGAAACGTTGAATGATTGAGTTTTCGAGCGAGCAGAGACAGGACTGCATTACTACGTTGAGACCGGTCTCGTCGACGGATCGATGGAGGATTTCACCCAGATGATCGATGTCGCCTAGGAGTTCATCGGTCGGTGCCTGTTTCGTCGTGATTTCGAGTACCTGGCAGTCACTCAGATACCATTCCCTGATTGTGAGGTCCGGGTACTGTTCGGACAGTTCGCGGTAGGGACACTCATGCCGGAGTCGGAACGATGCTTGATGGAGACCCATAGACGTAGCTTCCATTGAAACTCAATGAATTTACCGGTTATAGCTGGCAGTACTCAAATCGGTATTAACAGAACGAGGTTTACCGAGAAGAGACTTCTTTAACCCGCCACCTTTCATCCTCCTCTCTTTCTCACCGAAAAGGGCTGCGCGCACTCCACCACGATAAGCCTCTTGCAATCGGTACTTGGATATTGATTATGTCGTCTAGTCCAGTCGATCGCATTCTATCCCCCACGGTCAGTTATTGTGTGATACCACATGGTGGGTTTGGGCAACCGTTTCACCTTCTCCGTGTATTTCTATACTAATATCCCGGTGTTCAAGATACATCCAACTCCAATCTATCTCAATCGTTTCAACCGCTCCAGGCGCAATGACTGGGGTGGATGCCGGGGCGGTTTTCGATTCCGCCTCATCAAATGTGAGCCGTACGTGGTCGATATTCAGCGGCTGATCCCCGGAGTTTTTGAGAGTAATGGTGAATTCATCGACGCTGTACTTCGTTCCCGCGGTGGTAAGGGTGAGGGAGACGTCGAGGATCTCACCATGACGTGCTTGTTCTATCGGTGTTTCATCGTGGGGACTGAACTTAGTGAAACATTTGTAACACCGATGGAGGTTGTACTCATCGAGCGTATGACCGAAGAAAATCCCACCCGTCTTTATTTTCCGGACGAGGAATCTGCTTCCACAGTTAGGGCACGCAGTGTCTCCGAACCCCATACCTACGAGAGCGAGCAGGGCGGGATGGCTTTTGTGGATTAGGTGTCTTGGGTGTCCGGTCGTGGCAGTGACACGTAGAAGGTGGAGCCTTCGCCTGGTTCGGACTCGACCCAAATGTCGCCGTCGTGTCGTTCGATAATACGGCGACAGAGGGCAAGCCCGATCCCGGTCCCGGCGTGTTCGTCGTAGGTGTGTAATCGTTTGAAGACTTGGAACACCCGCTCGATGTCATCCGATGGAATTCCGATCCCTCCATCAGCTATCGAGATTATCCATTCATCGTCGTCGCTGGACACATCGATCTCGATTTCTGGCGGATTGTCGCCGCTGTATTCGATCGCATTGTCAAGGAGATTCTGGAATACTTGGCGCAGTTGACTGGCATCACCTCTGACCGTTGGCAAGGAGGCGTGGGTGGTGATGTCTGCATCAGTTTCCTGGATTTGCAGTGCCAGATCCTCGAGAACTTCCGTAATGACGGTGTTTAAATTGACTGAGGCGAGTGGGTCGCCGCGGGTTTCCACGCGTGAATATTCTAATAACGCATCGATCATCTCTCGCATGCGGTCGGCGCCGTCTACCGCATACTGGATGAATTCTTGGCCGTCGGAATCTAACTCTTCGGCGTAGCGCTCATCGATGAGTTGGAGGTAACTCGATACCATTCGAAGCGGTTCTTGGAGGTCATGGGACGCTGCATACGCGAACTGTTCGAGGCGTTTGTTGGATTCTTCGAGGTCCGCTATGAGTTCTTCCAGGCGTTCTTGCCGTTCCACTTGTTCGGTGATGTTTTGGGCGAAACTCAGACCAGCAAAAATGTCGTCGTTGCCGTCTCGAAGCGGCGTTGCCCATACGCGCCATTGCCGGTCGTTGAATTCGATGACTGTTTGAGCGGTTTCGCCGGTATCCAATGCGGACCGGTAGAGAGGTTCAAGGTCGGTCACGGCTTCGGGCGGGAATACGTCCGGCATGCGGTATCCTTCAAGGTCGTCGGCGCTAGGGAGTTGTTCGCCGAGCATTGCCCCCCGTGTCAACGTAAATGTGAGGTCGTGGTCATACACGCCCACAGCTCCATTCGGGAAGTGTTCAGCAAGCGTTCGATAGCGGCGTTCGCTTTCTTCGAGTGCTCGTTCACGGCGCTTCCGATTCGTGATATCCCGGAAATACACTGATAACCCTGTATCTGATGGGAACGCGCGGACCTCATACCACGCGTCTCTCGGACCAGGGATATGGAATTCGAACGATGTTGGCTCTTGACGTGCCATCGCCGATTCGTATTCTGACCGGAGCGTGGCTTCGTTCGGCATCTCAAGCACATCCCACAGCGTTTCTCCAACGATATCCATCCCGGGATACTCGAGAAGTTCTCGGGCTTGTTCGTTCGCGTGCGTGATCTGCCAGTGCTCATCGAGTGCGTAGAACGCATCACTAATCCGCCCTAAAATCTCATCGAGTTCAGCTTCGAGGCGTTTCCGTTCGGTTACATCGATAATGACTCCTTCGAGTAGTTCGGTCGTTCCACTCGTGGCCTTCATGACCTGGCCACGTTCTTTCACCCATCGCATATCGCCGCTGGCGGTCTCAATCCGATAGGTGATGAGGAATTCACCATTCTCCTCGATTCCCTGTTGGACTTCCGAATGAATCCGTTCACGGTCCCGATCCGCGACGATGTCATGACCAAACGACACGTCTCCGTCAACAATCGCGTCAGGCGTGTAGCCGGTGACGTCCCGGCTGCCTTCACTGACGAATACCATCGGCCAGCCGACGTCATTTCGACATCGATACACCATCCCCGGGATATTCTCCATGAGGGTTTCGAGTTGTTGTTCGCGTTGGACGCGCTCGGTGACATCCCGCGTGTAGGCGACAATCCCTTCGAGCGCCGGATCATCGAGTAAATTCAGGCCGTGAGCTTCCATCACGATCCAGTGGCCGTCGGCGTGCCGATACCGTAACTCGACGGTTGGCTCCGCCTCTGGGTTCTCAATGAGATGAGTGAAGGTGTCCCAGACTCGGTCGTGATCGTCGGGATGGACGTAATCGAAGGTATTTTCGCCGATGAGTTCATCGGGAGCGTAGCCCAACACGTCCGCTGTTGCTGGCGGGAGATACTGAAAGGTCCCATCAGCGTTCAAGATGGCATTGACATCCGGTGATTCCGTGAAGAGCTGACGGTAGCGGTCCAGCGCTCGGTCTTGCGCCGCAGCTGGTGATTCTGGCTGGATGAGACAGACGGTTTGTTGGCGGTCTTTCTCTGGCGTCACTGGCGTCGCCCGAACAGTACAGGCCACCGTAGTATCACCCTGGGTCTCAAGCTGCAGTTTGCGACGGCGTGCCTTGGCGTCGGTCGGCTGCTGCGGTGGCTCATCTCGAAGCGTCTGGACAAAGTCGAGTATCGCTTCTCCGAAAAGACTGGTGAGTGGGTTTCCAAGGACGTCATTGCGTTCGTATCCCGTGATATCGAGGAGCCCACGATTGACACCGATGACCCGATAGTCTGCGTCAATCAAACAAACATCGCCATCGACCGTCCTCGCAAGCGCCCTGAAACGCTCGCCTGACCCCGCATCTTCCCTGGTCAGCCACTCGGTGTTCGTGGTCCCGGTCGATTCGTTCATATCCCACCCAACACGCGGAGTTTGTTAAACATCTGGCCTTCCAACTATTGTTGTGGTCATCTTCCGTCCACAGCCCAACGGCTCACAGTGGTAGCAGCGCGGAAGCTCCCTTACAGGGATGGGTAGCTGACGGTGGCAGCCGTGATGCTTCGATATGACCCCTATTGCTGCTGTCGGAGGGACCCTTGGAACAAAGACCCCTGCCGCTGTATGGAGAGTTGAGTATGGCGCCAAGCTATACCTGTGATGGGTGTGGCGCGACGCTCTCGTCAGGTGACGAGCTGATTCGGGAGTCGACGACGACCGGACGCTCGTGGTACTGCCAGTACTGCCGGACGCCGGTCCCAGGCACGATTGCCGAGCGACTTGGACACATTGAGGATCCATCTCCCACCGACCGACGCCCATAATCTCGAAGCCGCCACGCAGGCAGTATTGTGGTTTTACCTCCGTGGGTCGGTAGCCGAACCCCCAACGGAGGAATCCTCGCGCGTTAGCGGGGAGGATGTCAAACTGCCGTGACGACGATGAGTTGAATCCAGCCAGCGACGAATCCAAGCACGGCACCGACCGCAATGAGTAACCACTCATCTTCCTTGAATGCCGAACGGAGCATCCGCGCAAATTCGGGTGGCGGGAGTTCTTTTAACCGGTCGGCCATCAGTTGTTGAATGACGCTGCTCCGTTCTTCGTTGAATGCGGGATCTCGCATCGGTTCCATCGCATAATCGACACCACGATCGGCGATTTCTTCACGGATCGCATCGAATTCTTGGCTCCCGGTCGTAATCCGGACCAACGGTGTCGCCATTCCGGTTGACTCATCGATCGCAGCCTTCAGTTCTTCACGAATCATTCGCCGCGTCCGGTCAGCGTTCGGACCGTACAGCAGGTTATCGGCGATATTTTTGAGTGTGATGACTTCTTCGGCGACAATCGAGGCGTACGTCTCGGCTGCTTCGTCTTGTCTGCGGACAAACAGGCCCTGGAAAGTAAAGGGCCCGATTTGTCGGGCGTCCATCGGTTGAAAGATCATCGTTATTGCTAACCAGTTCGTGGTGTAGCCGACAAAGACGCCGGCGGCGGGCAGCACCCACCATTGGTCGATGAGTACGAACAACGGAATCGAGAGACACCCGAGGAGTGTCCCGAAGATGAAGCCTGAGTTCACGAGAAATTTAAATTCGCGGTCACCGGTTTCGAGGAACATGCGGTTGATTAATTCGGGATGTGCACCGAGATAGTCGATGACCATTCGTTTAATATCGAAGAGTTCATCGACATTATCGCCGATCCGGTGGGTGATTCGACGGGTGAGTTCTGGGAGTTGGTCACTGACGCGGGCATGGATTACATCCCGGGCGGGCGGTGGCGCATTATTCCACAATCGGGGATGTTTTCCCCGGATGATTTCTTCGACCATCGCGTGGATATCGTCACTGGCAGTCGCCAGGATATGTTCGGCGATTCGTTCGGGGTCAAACTGTTGGTAGAATTCTTCTTCGCTGGCAATCCGCGCGATACCATTATCGACAGAGATACTCCCCATTTTTCGGGCACGGGAAGGAATAATGCCCTGCCATCCGATTCGTCCCTCCATAACCCCCGGGATTTGCTTGAGTCGCTGCTGGAAATTAGAGGTGAATAACTCCAGCCCGGGGATGTCGATACCTCTGAATTCGAGGGGATGGAATAACATCCGAATGGCAACCCAGTTCGTCAAATACCCAATAATCCCGGTGATCGGTGGGATAAGGAGTAAACGCCACTCGAACCATGCCCATCGCATCGCTGGATCCAGCCCTGCCTGCATCCTCCACTCGAGGCCGCCGGCAGCCATCATAGCGACGAATCCGTAGGCCATACAACACCTGGTCACCTCCATGCTCGTAGTATAGGCCCTTGACCCCACCGAAACCCGCCCGCCCACCACCCAGAGTCACATAGCACGCGAAGTGCCGCCCACCCGAGGGACTAAACACCATACCCGGCGTATCACTTCACTGGATAGCCATGGAGCGGTTCATCATCCTAATGGTCGCCGGTGGCCTGGTCATGCTGGCTGGACTCTGGCTTCGTGTCGTTGCCGGTGGGGGCTCGTGGTGGATACCATCGCTATCGCTATAGCCGGTTTCGGCGCCGCCGGCGTTATTGCCGGGATCTATCGCGAAATCCAACCATCCAGACTGTAACACGGCTATGGGAAGGCGTTGTCTCATTGGCGGCAAGCCCGGGCAAATAGATCCTGGGGCGATAACCAGACGGTGATTCTCGCTGCGGGATGCGACGAGGAACCCGAAGTGGTGGATGAAACGAAGAGGAATGAGGTAGTGTGGATGCTCGTTTGCTCGGCTGTGACGGGTAAGCATTTAGCGGTCTGCCCTATGACGGGGGATATGGAGCTGCCGTGGGTTGAGAGCTACTGGCTGGCTCGGTTTCTTTTTCAACGCGGGTTGGCGCTGCTGTATTTGCTTGCGTTTCTTGTTGCGGCCACACAGTTCCGACCGCTTGCCGGCGAGGATGGACTGCTGCCGCTTGCGGCGTATCGGGACCGGTGGTCGTTTCGAGACCGACCGAGTCTGTTCTATCTGATCCCGGATGATCGAGTGATTGCGGCCGCGGCCTGGATGGGTGTCGTTGTCTCGACGGTTCTTTTTGTTGCTGGCCCGTATTATCTCCCTGCCCCGTATGCTGTCCCGGCGTCAATGGCATTGTGGGCGGTTTTGTGGGTGTTGTATCTCTCGTTTGTGAATGCTGGCCAGACGTTTTACGGCTATGGCTGGGAATCGATGTTGCTCGAGACGGGGTTTCTTGCAATTTTCCTCGGTGCCGGCGGGAGTCATCCACCGACGGTCATTATCTGGCTCCTGAAATGGGTATTGTTCCGCAATATGTTCGGTGCCGGGTTGATCAAGCTACGGGGCGATGACTGTTGGCGGGAGTTAACCTGTCTGGATTTTCATTACGAGACGCAACCGATCCCGAATCCATTGTCTTGGTATGCTCATCATCTTCCTGATCGGTTTCATCGGGTGGAGACGTTCGGCAATCATGTGGTTGAGTTAGCGGTTCCGTTCTTGTATTTTGCTCCGCAGCCCGTCGCGGCGGCCGCGGGGGTTGTCACTATCGTGTTTCAAGCCTGGTTAATGCTGACGGGGAATTTTTCGTGGTTGAATGCATTGACGGCTGTACTCGCGGTCAGTACGTTCAGTGATTCTGTGTTGGCTGGTTTTCTACCGGTGTCAACGACGGGTGTCGAAGCGGCCCCGTTGTATCTCCAGGTCTTGGCGGGCGTGGTCGCTTTACTCGTGGTTATGCGTAGTGTCCGCCCGACCCGGAATATGTTATCAGACAGACAAGTTATGAATACCTCGTACGACCCGTTCCATCTTGTCAACAGCTATGGCGCCTTCGGATCGGTGACGCGTACCCGCTATGAACTCGTGATCGAAGCCACCACAGACCACGAACTCACCGACGATACAACATGGCACCCATACACCTTCCCCGGGAAGCCGACCGACCCGGCCCGCCGCCCCCCGCAAATTGCCCCATATCACCTCCGGCTTGACTGGCAGCTTTGGTTTGCTGCGATGTCCAGAACACCACATCGACATCCATGGTTCATCCGACTCCTTGAACGCCTCCTCCAGGCTGACGACCGCGTCTTATCACTCGTCGCAACCGATCCGTTTGATGGCACCCCACCAACGTACATTCGCGCTCGCCGATATCGATACCGATACACCACGCCCGGGGAACGCGCCGAAACCGGCCAGTGGTGGATTCGCGAAGACGTCGGAGCATATGTGCCACCACTTTCCCACGCAGACATCACCGACACACAACAATCCCGCTCTCTTCACTCGTCATAGCGACCCCACTCCCCTTCCAATCCAAGCCAGGTCGTGCCGGCTCACTCCGACCGATGCCGCCTTCCACCCCACACGGAGACACTCACGGCCAAGAGGCCAACGCAGGGAGTAGATACACGCGAATCCCGGAATGGCAGTGGGAACGTTTAACAGAGCTGTCCGGGTATCGATACGTATGGAAGATATCTTCGTCGCTCGCGTTATGAGCACCGACGTATATACGGTCTCACCAGACGCGCTCGTAGAAGACGCCGCAGGAGAGCTTTTAGAGCACGATATCGGGTCGGTTCTCGTCGTTGATGCCGACAACCATTTAGCCGGTATCCTTACCTCAACCGACTTTGTCCGCATCGTCAAAGAACGCCAACCCAAAGATGATACGCCTGTCTCCCGCTATATGACAACCGACGTCATTACGGCCGAAGCACAAGACTCCATCGCTGACGTGGCCGAGACGATGCTCGAGGAAGGCTTCCACCACGTCCCCGTCGTTGATGACGATGCAGGCCTCATCGGGATCATCACCACCACGGACCTCACTGCATACCTTTCGCACCTCCACGAACCCACACTCACATAACACTCCCCGTTGACGCCCGCCTCGCCTCATCTCGTTGTGGTACTCCCGGTACGATCGATGCCGCACCGGCAATATACCGTGCACTCGTCGCAAGAAACACAATACTTCTTCCAGTTTGCCCGCTAAGTGTGCATAGTGTTCCAGTGATGCACCATACCACCGACTCCCTCCTCGCAGCCGATGGCGAACCGATCCTGCCCACCGGCCGACCCTCATTCGTATGACACGTGACCACCAACAGCAACCCGTACGTACAGCTGGATCGTCGCTTGACGAGGCCGAAGCGGCTGTCATCCTCGTCCATGGCCGCGGCGCGACCGCCCAAAGCATCATGGCCATGGCCGATGAATTCGATACACAGAAAATCGCCTATCGAGCGCCACAGGCCACCGAGAACTCGTGGTATCCGAACTCCTTTCTTGCACCAGTCGACCAGAATGAACCCGGCCGATCCGACGGGATCGACACTATCACAACCATCATCGACGACATCACCGACGCCGGACTGGCCTGTCGGCGTATCCTTCTGGCCGGGTTCTCTCAAGGGGCGTGTCTGGCCAGTGAATATGTCGCCCGACATCCACGCCAGTATGGGGGTCTCGCCGCCCTCAGCGGTGGTCTCATCGGCGACACCATCGATATCAACGACTACGAGGGCGATCTCGCAGAGACACCCGTCTTCCTCGGCTGTAGCGATGTTGACCCGCATATCCCCGAAGAACGCGTCCACACCACCGCAGACGTACTCGAAAAACTCAATGCCGATGTCACGACCCGCATCTACGAAGGAATGGGTCACGGTATCGATCGAGACGAACTTGAATATCTCTCCAACATGATTGCCGCACTCACCACGCCACCCACCGATTGACAGCATCCCCTGGCGTTAGCGCAAGGATTCTCTTTGTAGGGGCTGGAGGCAACTCGTGGAGAATACAGGCATCCCACTAGTTCACCCATTCTCCTCCAACTGTCCACGCCAATACTTCTCACTCGACGTGGCATTAGAGACCGGTCTTCAGTCCGCCGTCGAGACGTCGGATACATGCCAGCGCTACTGCATACCTTGATTCATAACGGATTCTGGCTCGGCCGGTGTCAGCTTCCGTTTCGCTATCTTCACCCAGTAGACAAATCTTGCCTCTCCGTCAGACGCGTTGTCACCCGTCGAGGAATATACTGAACCATGCTTGTTCGATATCTGAATGCACACGCCGGACCAGTGGGTTTTCCTCATCGTTGTATTCGATTAGCCCATGATCGGCGAGTTTTGGAAGGTGCACGTGGTGTAACGCAATACCTATTTTGGCCGTGTCATTGGTGGTACTCAGTTCCTCTGCAAGCTCATCTCGGGTGAGTGCTCCATCTGCATCGTCGAGCACTGCGAGAATCCGGCGAGAGCGATCATCAACCAGACACGTGATTACGTCATCAAGTTCCGCATTCGTGTCGAGAAGCCGACGGAACCATGGGTCAGCGAACACATCATGGTCAGTGAGCTGGACGCGTTCGTTATGTCTGTCCCAGGTGATGAGGTCCGCATTCGCAAGCACCGGTAGGTGCCGATGCTGTAACTCGATGTGGCATCGATCGATACGTTCGTCGCTCGCTGCAGTCTGATTCCTTTCTGATGTGATCATGGTGGCGAGTTCTCGCTCGTCGACCGGGGTGTCCGTTTCGGAGAGACACCGGAGTATCTGGCGACGAATGTCGGTAAGATGAGGCAAGATCGCGTTAAGCGGTTGGTTCGGCGTGGGGCCTTCGTCGGATCGCCGCAAATTTTCATTCGGACGGGAACTCATGTACCAAGGGAGTATGGAGCGATGGGGGAAGTCCTCTCCTCCAAAAGCTTTTGGTCCCCACTGACGATTTGCTTCAGCGTTAACCGAGAAGTACTTCATTTGAGGCCAACTACTGCAGGCCGTTCCTGTCCAGGTTCGACTGTCAATACCGGTATGACGGGGACAGGAACATGATATCGATCGCCTGGTCAACCATATGCCGACCAGCGGGGTTGTGCGTCGACGGCTAGTTAACTCCCTCATCGATTGAGGGACGGGTGGATTTGTAATCGAGTACGGTATTTCCCCGGTCTCTGGGCGTCTTGCGGATCCCGTCGAGTGATCGTGTGGACATACGTGTTCGTCGACTTCGAGTCGAATGTGGTCTGTGAGGGATTCGGTATGCGTATGAAACGACCTCACATGCAAGTGTCACTCAATGAACGAGAATCCTTTTCCTGGTTCATCGCAAGGAGCTAAAAATGCCAGACTCATCAAGGAACGTGGAAGCGACTGGCAATAGTGCCATCTCAGCGCTCGCTCGCAAACATAGTCGAACACTCCTTGAAGCAGTCGGCGACGGGGTCTTTCAGCTCGATACTGACGGTCGATTTGTATCCCTTGACGATTCGTTCCTCCATTTCACTCACTACGACCGAGATAGACTTCACGGACGGCATTTCTCAGCTCTCGTGGATGAACCTGATGCCCAACGAGTCAAGCGAATCATGCAGTTGCTTGGCCAGACTGATCGTGATACCGCCCATCTACACCTCCCAATCACCACTCAAACCAATGATATCGTGTATTGTGATCTTCACCTCCTGCCCCACAGGACGGATGACACGGGACAGGGAGCGATCGGCGTAATTCAGGCCAACGAGCAGCACCCATCGCACCCCAGGGTTTGTCCTGCTCGTCGACACGATTCTGTCAGTGCTCTGCAAACCGATGAACTGACCTGCCAGACGACGGCTCGCTGCCGCCAAGACCACCAGTTCCATCCGCCTGGTCGCGGTGTGTCTGGTAATCAAGGACACCAGCGTCCTTGGCGTGCGGAAAGGACTGACCGACGCGGCATGGTGATGCCCCAGGATGACAACAAACAGCATGGCGGCAAACGGCAAGAGCACGCTGCGTCTCTGGCTGCACCACCCTATCCAGACTCAGATGCGTCACCGGCGAGCCATAACGGGGCTTCGGGAGACACGAGGCAACCGGGGAACGATGCGGCTGCATACCCGAAGAAAAGCCACCAGCCCCAAGCTGCAACCCGTGCAGGGCAGCAATTTCGTGCACTCGCTGACCATGTTCCTGGCGGTATCGTGGCTGTCTTCAATACGAATCTCGAGTTCATCCGGGCCGCTGGAGATGGTTTCGACCGCATCTCGGCCGAGCCAGCCGATATGGAAGGCAGTCGGGTTCGGGAGCTGTGGGACGATCCGACGGCTACTCTCGTGGAATCGATCTTTCCGGCTGTGCTGTCGGGCGACGACCACGCTGTAACCGTCCCGTATCATGGCCGGCGGTGGCAGCTACAGGCTGTCCCGGTGGCAGACGACCACGCCACAGGAAATACGGGATTAATCCTGATGGTGGAGCTGACCGAATCAGCTGTCGAGCAGCGTCACCTCCAAGACCCCGCCACCCTCGATCAACTCGCTACCATTGGGACAACAACTGACCAATCCCTTGATCACCGAATTGAACGTCTCCTCACTCTCATCCGGACGTATCTCGATGTTGATATCGGGTATCTCACAGCGATTGACCAAGACGAGGAGCATGTTGAAATCACCCACACGAGCGGAAACACAGACCAGATCCGTGTTGGGATGGACGCCCCATTAGAAGCGACGTATTCTTATCAATCGGTGTGCCGCAATGACTTGCTGATCAATGATTCGTCAGTCAACGACGCGGCTGACAGCGACGTCGCTCAACGGTGGCAACTGGAAAGTTGCCTCGCGGAGACCGTGACTGTCGACGGCGAGATGCATGGAGCCCTCTGTGTTGGGACGGTAGCACCGCGAGAGTCCCCGTACACCGCAGCTGAACACCAGTTCGTCAAACTTGCGGCACACTGGCTGAGTTCCGAACTCGAACGCGGCCACGCTAAGGAGGCGCTTCACCAGTACAAGGCGTTCACCGATGACGTCATGGATGCCCTAGATGACGTCTTCTATACGCTCGATGAATGGGGGAATCTCCGATGGTGGAACGAGACTGTCTGTAACGTGACCGGCTATACCGACGCCGAGATCGAGGACATGCACGCATTGGATTTCTTCGATGAGCGCTTCCACGAGGACATTTCTGTAGCCATCCAGGAGGTCTTTGAAACAGGGAGTTCTCGGATCGAAACAGCGGTGTTAACGGCGGACGGGGACGAACTCCCGTATGAGTTTGTGGCATCCGCGCTCGAAAATCCTGATGGCAATCCCGTCCTTACCGGAATTGGCCGGGATATCGAGGCGCGTCGAGCCCGTGAACAAGAACTCGAACGGCAACGAGAACGCTTAGCTGCCCTCAACAGCCTCCATGAAGTTGTCCGCGGCGTCACCGAGACGGTCGTGGAACGATCCACGCGAGAAGAGATTGAACAAGCGGTCTGTGACCGTCTCGCCGCATCGTCTTCCTATCGGTTTGCCTGGATCGGCGATGTCGACACGACAAAAGATACGGTCGTTCCCCGCGCTCGGAGTGGCACAGACGGGTACCTCGAGGAGATTGACGTCTCGATCGACCCAGCCAATAAGTTAAGCAATGGTCCGGCCGGCCAAGCCTATCTCACCGGGCGAGCCCAAACCTGCCAACACGTCCTCTCCGACCCTCACTTCGAACCGTGGCGCGACCAAGCCAAAGCCTATAACTTTCGATCGTCCGCCACAATCCCGATCGTCCACGAGGATACGGTGTTTGGTATCTTGAATATCTACGCTGAGCGACCAGAGGCATTCACCGATGAAGAACGACAAATCGTCGAACAACTCGGAGAAATCATCGGACACGCCATCGCCGCTGTCGAACGAAAACGGGCCTTGATGAGCGACCACGTCCAAGAGGTCGCGTTCCGCATCAGAGATGTTTTCGCGGAATACGACACTCCAGCAACGGACGGCCGTATCGTGGTCGAACGCGTCAACCAGATCGGCAACGATGAGTATTTCCTTTACGGCACGGTGACCACCGACGCCATCGAGACGCTCGATACACTCGTTGCGACACTCCCACATTGGGACTCAATCCATATTAGGGAGACCGCTGGGTCGACGGCGTCGTTCGAAATCCACGCCACCGACTCGCTGTTCATCGAATCCATCGCAAACTATGGCGGCGTCACCCAATCGGCGATTTTCGAAGATGACGATCTCACATTGATCATCCACCTCCCCCGAGGGAATGATGTCAGAGATATCGTCGACATTGTCAAAACTGAGTTTTCGAACGTGGAACTTCTCGCTCGCCGACAAGTTGCCCGGTCCCCAGACCCGGCGCGTGAGTTCCGGTTGGATTTCACCGAAGATTTAACGGATCGACAGTGGACGGCGGTCGAAACCGCGTATCATGCCGGGTTCTTTGAATGGCCTCGCGACGCCACCGGGAAGGAGATTGCGGCCGATCTCGGTATCTCACCGGCGACGTTCACTCAACATCTCCGGACCGCCGAACGGAAGATGTTTGACTCGTTATTCGACGCCCACACACCAACAGATTAACGCCGACGTTCAATCGGACCAGTGACACCTCGTTGTGTCAAAATCGGAGATGGGAACTCGAGGCTGGATCGTCATCGTCGCCCGTTCCGCCCTCACTTACAAATTCTACATCATCAGTGAGATACACCTGGCCGTGGCGGACACTGATATCCACTTCTTCCAAGGTCGCTCCAGCCGCCGGGCCATTGTGACAATCACCGGTCACGGTGTGAAACGACGATCCATGCTTCGGACAAATTATCATCTCATCCCGAATCGCAGCGCCATTACCACGATCGAGCCGTTGATCCGGTTCATGCTGACAAAAATTCTTCCAGGCCGCCACACTCCCATCGAGCTTAACCACGATCACCTCTTGTCTCCCTCCATCGGGTTCTTTGACGGTAAACAGATACGACCCATCATCTGGGATGTCAGCAACCGACGTGACGAGCGTTGCCATCAACGCCAGCTATCTATGCATTCCACAAAGAGAAACCCTACGAATCCAACTCGACACCAGCAACCACAGCCTGGCCGTAACCTACTCCCGATACACCACACAAGGCAGCCTTCTTAGAGTAGCCCGTCGCCGCCATCGCCATCTAGTGTCCCGGAGAGGGTATCGTCGACGGTGTCTGTGGTCTCGTCGACGGTGTCGGTGATATCGCTATCATCACTTTCGCCGGAAAGGGTGTCGTTGACGGTGTCTGTGGTCTCGTCGACGGTGTCCTCAACGGTATCTGTGACATCATTATCGTCATTGACGACATCAGTGACGCTGTCGCCGCCATCATCACCGTCATCGCCATTCGATTCCTCAGGTGCAGACCCTGACTGAGTCTCAGTTGGGGTTGAATCGCTCGACGACCCACCCGACGAAGATGATGATATCTCTATTTCAGTCGGTGATGGGGTTGCCGTCGGTGTCGCTGTGGGCGTTTCCGTCTCAGTTGAATCATTGGCCCCACCTGAGGCAGTTTCGTCCACATCCGGTGTGGCCTCCACGTCTGGTTCCACATCGTCAGGTGCGTCACCCGGGTCGCCCATTGGGAATGGTACGGCCGCGGCCAACACGCTGATGAGAACCAGCATGACCACGACCCCAATGACGGTCGCTGTCGTTCGATGATAGAAGGCATGATTGTCGGATCCAGCGTTCGATTGGGCGCGTGACGCCCACCGGGTATCAGCTTCATCACGGGACTCATCGTCGGAGTCATCGCCCGATGTGGCCGCCGCATTCGGGCCAATATACTGAAGCCGACGTCGCAGGTCTTCGCGGTCATCCTGCTGATGGTCATCGTCTTCACTCGCCGATGACGCGATGGGCTCTTCATCACCATCCCTGTCGCTTGTACCAGGGGATGATGGCGTGGATTCACTTGGAGTCTCGTCGTCAGCGGTGTCAGCAGGGGGCGGCGTCTCGTCGATCTCGCTGTCTTCATCGGCGGTCTCGTCATTCATGACCGCCGAGACGACATCCGCCGGGTCGGATGTCTCATCGGTGGCTTCTGTCCGACTCAAGAAGACATTTTCATCAGTATCCGTTGTTACTACGTCGTCTCCAGACGGGTCGGAATTCCCGGCTGCGTATTCGAAGGGATCGATCGTACCTGCATTCTCCGGGGCGTCACTGCTTGAGTCGTCGTCCCCGACTTCGGACGCTCGGAGTTTATCATCAAATAATGACGAGAGCACGCTGAGAACTTGTTCTTCGTGGGCGCCTGGCGTGATGTGGAAATGCGCTTGGGCGCCGGCTTGCTCGAATTTCGACGTGATTTCGTTACAGAACTGGAAGACGCGGTTGGCGTCGACATACTGGAGTAACGCCGTCAGGGATTGGAAACAAACGACTGTTTGGTTGTCGTTTTCGCTCCATTGGGAGAGGAACTCTGAGATTGCAATCCCGACGCCAGTGAGGTCACTCGGATCCGAGATCCGGCGGACTGCTGCACCGGTGTCGCGGTCACCGCCGTTTGACCCGCCCACTTGGACGCTCACTATCCCGATATTTGCCGGTGGTTGATCCGCATGGCGTTTCCAGGCATCGAGTCGTTCTCGCGCTGATTTTGTGAACGTTACAAAGAGGACATCCACTGCCTCTGGCTGGTCGACTTCCAACAAGCGCATGCAGGCAGCTTCCTCACAGTCGGCGTGTTCGCCGTTCCCGAGCAATATATTCTCGGCAGTCCCGCTCCCACCTCGCTTCTCATTAGCCATACATTGATCCCTTCCCACAAGCCCGGCTTGGCCTGTATGGACCACTCACGGACTCGTCTACCCGGTATTTACGGGAGATATCCCGTTTTAAGCTATTATTGATTCGACCTCCGAAGCCACCCAAAAGTACTTACCAGATGGCTACATCGAATGCCGCCTCCACTGGAGAAACCCAGTGACAGCACGGACTTTATCCTTGTATTGTGGGTATCGATGATGAGACATGGTTAACTGGGCGATCCAATTGGGGAGTCAACGCCGTCGAAGTATCGATCGGCAATGTGTTCGGCGGTTCGGAGTGCAAGTGCCTGACCCGTATGCGTGGGGTTTGCGCCTCCGACCCCGTTGGCCAGCGCCGAGTGGTCGGCAATAAAGAGGCGGTCGACATCGCAGGCTTCACCGCCGGTATCGATGACTTTCCCCATCGCCATCGATGACTGCATATGGAGCAAAATCGGGGCCGCATCAGTCCGATGGATACGGCTCGCACCCGCTGCCTCAAGCACTTCAGCGGCCCGTCGTGCAAGCTCATCTCGCCGGGCATCATCGTCGGGATGTGGCTCCCATTCGACAAGCGGGACGGGCCCGTGCTCATCGCGCGTGGCCGCATCAATCGACACCCCGTTCGTCTTGCGGGGCCGGTCGTCGGTGTGACAGATGAGGGTGAGCGTTCGTCGGTAATCGGCCATCTGTTCTTTGAGCGCACGCCCCGCGAGCCGACCCCGGGTATCCCATGGCTCCCCGGAAGTGTCTCGATCGAAATGGAAGTCACCTTGCCCGGCCGCATACATGGCCATAGCAGTAATTCCAGGAGCGAACGTGTTGACGGCAATACCACCGACACCGGGGACATCGATCCGGGATCCTGCCGCCTGCCCTTGGTGGGGTTCGATAGCGCGTTGCCCAATGAGGTCCTCGAGCGTGTCAGGGGTGAATGTCCCGGCGACGAAATCAAACCAGTGTGTCGTCAACCCCCGGCCCACCCAGCCGTTATCCGGAAGGTCGGCGTTCAGCCAGAGTCGCGGCGTCTCGATACAGCCCGCTGCTAAGACGACCACGTCGGCGACCACCCGTTCTGTTGTCGACGCCCACGTATCCCGGAATTCTACACCCGATACTTCGAGCGCTCCGGCGCCATTCGTGGTGATGATGTCGGTGACGAATGCGTTCGGGCGGATCTCCACGTGCCCGGTTTCGAGCGCGCGCGGGACAAGTGATACGTTTGCCGACCGTTTCGCCCGTTCACGGAACGGTGCTCCCCGAGGATGCGGTCCGCCTTGGTGTTCGTGCATCGCCAGCGTATCTCCTTCGAAGTCAGGATACCGGTACCTGTCCGCCTCTTCTGGACCGGGTCCTCGCCCGTCTCCGGCGACCGCTTCGCTGTCGTCACGCTCCCGTTCGTCTCCGGTGTCGACGGGTGTTTCGTGGTCGATATGGAGCCGTGGATCTGGCTGCATGATTGCATTGGGGAACGGTCGATATCCCTCGTCTGTGACATTGTACCCGTCGTTCAGGCTGTATCCCACCTCACGGGCGCCATCAAAGAACACCTTTGCCTTCGGCGTGGTCGGGGCTGGCTTGATTGGGTGGATATCTTCGAGCAGCTGATAATATGGTACGAGGTCGGCGTAATCGATTGGCCACTGCGGCTGATCGTCGATGGCAGCCACGAAGGCCCGTGGATGATTCGCATAATAATGTTGCGTCGTTCCGCCAACACCCGCCAGTTGGGAAATCAACGCCTGTTGGGGGACCGTTCGCTGCCACGGCGGCCGGTCCGCATCAGCTGGTCCCCATCGAAGCTTCCCCGTGACGGGATCATTCATATCGCCTTCTTTGGCTGTGAACTGCGCATCATAGAGGGCACCCGAGAGATCCTCGGGGCGTCGGGAGGCTTCGCCACCCGGGGCATCACGCGGTGCATCCCACTTTTCGTTACCATAGAACGGGCCTGCTTCGAGTACCGTCACATCGATTCCGAGTTCGCCAAGTCGCCACGCAAGTGCGGGCCCATCCCCACCCGCTCCAACGACAACGACATCCGTTATTCGTTCACGCATCCTCGTATTCGTTCTCCTCGAAGGATTCTAGTTCATAGCCAAGCATCACCGGATACCCGTCAGCTGGCCCGGGATAGCCGGCTTGTTGCCAGCCAAGCGACCGACTGTCGTCCATACCTGGTGCGGTCTCCTCACTGGATGTGGTCGTGTCTGTATACTGGGTGGATGATTCGGCGCAGGCGTCCGAGTAGTAGACAAACTCAATGAGGATCGGCATGGAGCTGGCGAGAAATTGGATGGTGCCGATGGCCGCGACGTTAAACCGGTCGGCGAGCCACGGGAACACGCCATCGTCTTCAAGCAACCTGAGCGCCCGGAGTCGATCTTGTCGCGATAGCCGTGAAAACACCCCTCGTGAGAATTCTGGGGCAGGTGTCGTGAGACCGTCCTTGGCGTGTCCGCGGACAATGAGTTCAATTGCGGCGATATTCAACAAGAGTGCAACTGCTGGAGCGAGGGGAACCGCCTCGGTCACCTGTGAGGCAATCCCGCGGGTCTCAAGGAAATTGTTGACCCGCCCGATGACAGCATCGACCAACCCAGCCTCGATTCCACCCGGGACGTGGACCTCGCCACGGGACGCGAGATCTGGCGTTTCAGGGATGAGCGCGTCGACAAGCGCCGTGAACGTCCCCCGTGTATAACTCACCGATACATCACCTCTGTCGGCTGTCCATCTACCATACACTGGCGTACAGACCAACCTCCGTGAAAGTTCCGCCGGCTATCGGCGGGAATACTATCTTTTGACGAGGAGAGAAATCCGCCGTTTCCGGCGGGCGTGATTCCGACAACTCCGACCCAATCCACCACTCGACGCATGTCACTGCTCCGTGTCACTTCCCTTCGAATTCAGGCTCGCGGTCCTGCGCAAAGGCTGTGATACCCTCCATCAAGTCCTCTGTCCCCAGCAAATACCCAAACGCATGCGATTCCAGTTCCAACCCCGCCTCCAAGTTCTCGAATCCCTCCCGCATCACCCGCTTCGTGTACCGCTGCGCGATCGGTGGTCCAGCGGCAATATCACCCGCAAACGCACTGACTTGGTCGTCGAACTCGTCGTCATCAAATATTTCTGTTAAATACCCGAATTCATACATCCGTTCGGCGTCGAAGCGGTCGGCCGTAAACACGATCTGTTTAGCCGCACTCTCCCCAATGAGACGTTGGAGCCGCTGGGTCCCACCCCAGCCCGGAAGCAGCCCCCACGGTTATGTTCCGGTAACCCGAACTCAGCCGAGGAACTACTCACCCTGAGATCCGCACACATCGAGAGTTCAAGCCCACCACCGAGACAGTACCCATCAATTCCAGCAACAACGGGCAGATCACTCTCCCGAAATCGACCGAACACCTGCTTGCCGCGACGAGAATGTTCGACCGCCTCCCGCGGCTGGAGCGCACCACCTCCCAAGTCTGCACCCGCCGAAAACGCCCGATCGCCCGCACCAGTGATGAGGATTCCTCGAATATCTGCTGCGTCCTCAAGTCCGTCCACAGCGATCTCAAGGTCATCCAACATCGTGTCACTAATCGTGTTCAGATCCTCGGGGCGATCAAGCACCACCTGGGCTAGATGCTCGGTTGGCGTTTCAATCCGGATCGTCTCGAACGTCTCGTCAACCACGCTCATACTCACTCTCCCACAGGCAAGCTACCTAAAACTGCGAGAGAGTCCCGTCGTTTACGGCGGGCGTGAATCGCGTCACTCGGTAATGCAGCCGGCGTCGGTCGTCGGCTGGATGTTCACTTTCACCACGGATGGGCAGCCTGTAAGTCCGTTCACTGACAGAGGCTACGTATGGCGAATCAAACCGTCACACGAACCCACGTCGCGTCCATTCGCAACCCGCGACAGGTCCGTGACGACCTCGATTCGCTCGGGTTCGCCGCCTCGAAACTCTGGAACGTCGCCCGGTGGACTGCCGACCGCATCTGGAGCGAAACGGGCCGTATTCCCGGCCACGCCGACCTCTCCTCGTACCTCAAAACCCACGAACGCTATGGGGACCTCAATGCACAGTCCAGTCAGCGCGTTATCCAAGAACTCGCTGAAGCGTTCAAGTCGTGGTACGGTCACCGGCAGAACGGGAATGAGAAAGCGAATCCGCCAGCATACCGCAAGCACGGCGACCAGCACCCGCGTTCGACGGTCACGTTCAAGGAGGACGGCTACACGCACGACCCCGAGAACGGGCGTGTTCGGCTATCCAAGGGCCGCAACCTCAAGGATGGGAGGAGCGACTTCATCCTCTGTGAGTACGCCGCCGACCCTGACGTGGCCGTGGAGCACGTCCAACAGGTCCGGGCGGTGTACGACCGTGGCGAATGGCGGCTCCATTTCGTCTGTCGCTACGAAATCGATGCCGACGCGCCCGGTGACGGTGTGGCCGGCATCGACCTCGGTATCTCCAACGTCGCGGCCGTGTCGTTCGGCGACGAGGGGATTCTGTACCCTGGAGGCGCGCTCAAAGAGGACGAATACTGGTTCGCCAAGAAGCGCGCCGAGTGTGACGATGCAGCCTCGATCGAAGCCGACCGTCTCGATCGCAAGCGGACCGAGCGCCGGACACACTTCGTGCATGCGTTGTCGAAAGACATCGTCACCGAGTGTGTCGAGCGTGGCGTCGGCACCATCGTCGTGGGCGACCTCGGCGGTATCCGCGACGGCAAAGACTGGGGCGATCACGGCAATCTCGACTTGCACGAGTGGGCGTTCGACCGCTTCACGTCGATGCTCGAATACAAGGCGGAAGCCGACGGCATCGATGTCGAGTGAGAATCCGAACGCGACACGTCAAAGACGTGTGCGGCGTGCGGGCGGACGGACAAGCGTCAGCGCGTCGAGCGCGGTCTGTACGTCTGTGACGGGTGCGAGATGGTGGCGAACGCCGACATCAACGGTGCGGAAAACATCCGCGAAAAGGTACTCCCGACTCTCGCCTGTGATGGGGGAGATAGGGATAACGGCTGGATGGCACAGCCAGCGGTCCGCCTGTTCGCTCGTAGCGAGGGCCGTTTCGCCCTGCGAGAACAGGTCGCGGACTGCAAACCATAATATCCCACCTGCGGTCGGGAAACCCCGGCGTGAACGCCGGGGAGGATGTCATAAAGCTGTTCAACACGGATAACGCGGCTCATTTAACCCCTGGGTCGATTCTGCCATCACGACAAATTCGTCATCAACGCTCCCGCGACAGCAGCGACTAGCGTCCCGGCAGCCACGATCGCGAGGCCGGGCGTGAAGGATCCGGTTGCATCACGGAGCATTCCGATGAGGACCGGGCCGAGGAATCCGCCAATTTCACCGACGGCGAAGATGAGGCCCACAGCGGTCCCGGTCAACGCTGGACCGACGCCCTCAAGGTCCACCGGGATGGCGCGAATGAGCGGTGACACCCCACCCATGCCAAATCCGATGAGTATCACCGGCACGACGAGGATAACGGCCACACGGGGTTCGGTGAGAAGTCCGAGGACACCCAGACACGCAAGTCCAACACCGCCGACGAGCGTCTGTCGCTGCCGGTCGAATCGCTCCGCGACTGTCGGAAGGACGACGACACCGATGACTTGGCCGACAACGAGTACACTCGTGATGGTGCCAGCCAACCCCGGTGAGACACCCCGTGTCTCTAAAATCGTGACAAGCCATCCCTGGATTCCATGGAGGACGAACAGGTACATCGTGCCGAGGACCACCAATAATCGGAGATCGCGGTGGCCAATGACAGCGCGAACGTCGCTGATGAGGGATGTCCAGGTGAACGGCTCCGAGTCTGACGTATATCGTCCCGGTGGAATCATCCAGGCGATGATCCCCCAACTGACGGCAACCCCGAGCGTCACGACTCCACTTGTCAGGAACAACGGACGCCAGCCACCAAGGGCCGGCCCCACCACCGGACGACCGAGAGCAAATGCAGCTGCACTCCCTGCATATGACCCGATGAGGTACACCGCGGCAGCCTGCCCGACGCGGTCAGCGGGGTAGAGTTCTGATGCCAGTTTGGGTAATCCAAATGTGAGGCCGGTTGCGCCAATTCCCAAGACAAGTGTGAGGGCCAGCATCGACCAAAACCCGCCGGCAAATGCCCGTCCCAATTGCGCGAGTCCGGCGAGCACGATTCCGGCACCGATGCCTGCGCGCGCTCCAACCCGGTCGATAACCAGGCCACTCGCCAGCCCGAGTGGGATGTAGGTCAGTGGGACCGCGCCGGCCAATACGCCGGCCTGTGTCCCTGTCAGCCCGAGGTCGTCGATGATGGGCTGGAGATATGCGGGGAGCGTAAACCACACGAAGAGTAACGCGCCATATCCGAGGCCGCCAAGTGCCAATAACCCGATGTTTTCGACCCGTGTTGGCGGCGGACTCATCACGGGAGGATTCCACCACCTGCCAGATAGATATCTCGATTCAC
>CAZSSY010000042.1:24323-27903 GCA_964609565.1 uncultured Natronomonas sp. | reverse complement strand
AATTCCGTCTCAAGTTCCTGTTCATGTGTCTTGATATCGGTGATCTCTTTTCCGATCGTGATGACGCGCTCGACCTCGCCGTCGGCATTCAAGACGGGCGCTGCATGCACCGAAAACCATCGTCGTGCGCCATCGGGCGTCTCGATCCGAAATTCGACATCTCCGACCGGTTCGCCCGTTTGACGGACGCGCGCCGGCGGTGTGTCATCCGGCTCGACCCGGTTCCCGTCGGCATCATACACTTGCCAGTCGTCGTCCGTCAGTATATCTTCGATTCCGCCCTCATCTGGATAGCCGACGACTTCTTGTGCTCGTTCGTTTGCTAAAATGGTGTTTCCATCGGCATCTTCAACAGAGACAGCGACCGGCGCCGTCCGGAGGAGCTCTTCCGTCTGGTTTTGTTCTCTGCGCAGCTCTTGCTCTCGGTTTTTCTGGTCTGTGATATCTTGAACCGAGAGGACCACCAGGCCGTCGTCTCGCCCGCGGGCATCAAGCGGAACAGCATTGATCGACAGCCAGCTGCTCCCAATGTCCGGTAGCTCGACTTGACACTCGAAATCATAGACTGGCGTCCCTGTGTCAACGGCCTGCCGCCAGGGCAGCTCAGCATCCGGAATCGGGTCGCCAACCTCGTCAAACAACGCCCATAGCTCGGCTGAATACTCCCCAAGCGCGGCCTCATCGATCCCAAGCCGCTCGAGTGTCCGTGAGTTCGCATCAACGAACTCGCCATCGGGTTTCAAGACACTGATACTCACCGGGACCGTCTCAAGGATACGCTGGGTTAAATTTCGTTCCTGCCGGAGTTCTTTCTCGTATTCCCGTTGTTCGGTCCGCTCCCGCGTCACTTTGGTAAACCCTTCCAGGCTCCCGTCGGGGCCACGGATCGCCGTAATCACAACGTCCGCCCAAAACCGAGTGCCGTCTTTCCGCACCCGCCATCCTTCATCTTCGACGCGCCCCTCCGTAGCGGCTGTCTCCAGGTTCTGATCAGGGACGCCATCCGCACACGCCTCCTCGGGATAAAACACCGAGAAATGCTCGCCGAGAATCTCCTCCCGATTATAGCCTTTAATCCGTTCTGCGCCATCATTCCAACTCACCACCTGGCCGTCTGGATCGAGCATGAAAATCGCATAATCCTTGACTGCATGCACAAACGCCCCAAACTGCGCCAATTCCGCTTGTCTTTCACCGACTATATCTGTCCCGGTCGTTGGTGTCTGCCACCACACCCGGCCGCCATCCTCAAGATCCCTGCTGTACACTGCGCCATCAGCTTCGAGTTCTCCGAGTGTCCGCTCGGCCGCCTCCTGAGAACACTCAAGGGCCGCTGCGGCTTCGGTGGTCGTCACAGGGGTGCACGGCTGCTCAAACTCTGCAAAGACGCGTCTGGCCTCTTCCATCGTCACATTTGGCGCCGACCCCGAATTACCCATACCTCGAAGTAGAGAGGAACCTTCATAAATCTCATCCAATGAACATATGAAGTCAACCACCAATCGGTCACAACCACCTCTGCTTCGATCCACACAATAGGTGAAACCCTGAGCTAAACGCACGCAAATCCCACCACCTTCATCAAGGACTACATATCAATTCTCAACATTAGTTTAATATATAGTATTTATAGATGTGTCTACCATCGAAGTACTCTCGTGCCTCTCCAAGCTATGACAGCGGATGCCCGGAGATGAATAGAACAAAATAGATCCGCAGCCTTCGGTGAAAACACTCGATGATAATGGTGACTTTCGGCTTTCTCCTGCAGAGGTAGGTTTCTGCTTGCGCCGGCCCACCACACCCTCGGAAGTCATCGATCCATCCTGCACATGGACCACACTAAAAATATTGGAAAACAGACAATAAAGACAAACTATAACCATTATATTGAATAATTTCCACGGGAACACCCACGGCCTTCACGACACGGCTATCCCCTCCCAATCCGGAACCAGCTTCACGAGAAACTAGCCACCACACCCGGATCATGACCACCTCGACCCCAACAAGGCTCCATCGACCATGAATCGGGTCGATATTCAGCTACGAGTCAATGCGTTCATCGAGGAGTTCCACCGGGTGACGCGGTGGATCATCAAGCAAATCCTCAAGATGCTCAATACACGACGTCCCACTCGCGAGGACCTCCGGTTCATCGACAAACGCCGCCTGCAAGTCCTCGCCAACCGCCATACTCAATTCATAATACTCCTGTTTGTACCCGAAACTCCCCGCCATCCCACAACACTCCACATCAGAAGTCATCACATCAAACCCGAGATCTTCCAACACCGTCGTCGTATACGGTTCAAGGCCCATCGTCCGTCCCTGACAATGACTATGATAGGCCACCCGATCACCGTCACTCGATACAAACGGCCCGACACCATCATCGCCCGCTAACACCCCATAAACATACTCCATGATTTCATAACTGTTGTCGGCGAGTTCCTCGAAAGCCGCCTCCTCGACAAGCCGCTCGTAGTCCCGCTGGAACATCGCCACATCCGACGGTTCAATCACGACCACATCACGATCCGCCCCGATATATTCTCCGAGCGTCTCCGTCACAGCACCAGCTTGCCTGCCGGCCGTCGCAATCATCCCCTGCGATAACGCCGCCCGCCCCGACGCCCGCACCCCCGGCACCACGACATCCACACCGCAGGCTTCAAGCACCCGAACCGCCGCCTTCCCCCGATCAACAAGCACATGATTGGTATACAGATCCGGATACAACACAACAGACCGGTCTGGATCTTGCGGGCCTCGCTCCGGCCGGCTCGCGAACCACTCGACGAGCGTTTCGCGGTTGAATCGAGGCAGCGGACGACGACGATCCACGCCAGCGACCCGCTCGAGCACGATACGAATCGGCTGCCAGTCAGCCAGCCAATTCGATATGGGTGCCGTTGCACTCCCCAATTTCGCGAGTGTTTCGAAGTTCCCAAACAACCGTTTTTGCAGATCCACACCTGATTCCACATCCGGCGAAAGCCCCTCAACTAAGAACGCAAACTGTCCCTTCTCGCCCTCCCGATTCACGCGGTCCCGTACAACCGTATTGATCCAGGGGATATCGATTTTCACGGGACACGCATTCACACACCGGGTACACCCGGTACAGAGATCATTGAATTCAGCAGCCGTATCCAGCCCGTAGACGCCTGCTTCCCACCCGGTAGCGATCCCCCCCGTATACGTCTCCCCACCGAACGCGTGGCCACCGACATGTTGAAAATTCGCACACGAGTTCGCACACGCAGAACACCGAATACAGTACAACGTCTCCCGCAACTCCGCATCATCCCGCAACGCCGTCCGCCCATTATCAACCAACACCAAATGAAACTCCCGCTGCCCACCACTCCCCGTGGTATCCTCAGCAAAATCCAGCGTCGGCGAATCCACCGGCGGCGTGAACAACGACACATACGACGTGATATCTTGCCCAGTCCCCGAACGCCCAATGAGTTCGATAAACGGTTGGAGCTCTTCGAACGTTGGAATCAACTTCTCGACGCCGGCCACCGCGATATGCGTGTCGGTGGCAGCGAGACACTTCCGGGCGTTCCCC
>CAZSSY010000042.1:0-24313 GCA_964609565.1 uncultured Natronomonas sp. | reverse complement strand
CCCCGTATCCGCAGTGATGAAGTTTGCCCCCGTCATCCCGATGTCAGCCGACCGGATCCGCTCACCAAGATACGTCCGGGCAAACCGCGTCAACTCCTCGGCGGTCTCCAACGGTTCATCCGGCTCAAACTGCGCATTGAACAACGCCGCAATATCCGCCCGCGATTTATGGATCGCTGGCGCCACCAGATGACTCGGCGCTTCATCAGCAACCTGCAAGACAAATTCACCAAGATCCGTCTCCCAGACGTCAATATCATCCTCCGCAAGCGCCGCATTCACCTCGAGTTCCTCCGACGTCATCGACTTTGATTTCACCACCGACTCCGCGTCAACATCCGCCGCCACATCCCGAATATACGCATTCGCCTCCTCAGCGTCGTCAGCAATATACACGGTCCCGCCGTTGGCCTCAACTGCCTCAGTCACCCCCGAGATGAGTTCCGGCAGCCGCTCGATTGCTTCTTCCTTGATCGCCCGCGCGTCATCCTTCAACGACTCATAGTCGGCCAAATCCGCCGTCGACGCATACCGGCCGGCATTGAATCCTTGGGTGTTCTGTTCGATCGACGCACCCTCACTCGCCATCAACTCCCGAAGCCGTGCAGCCTTCTGGTCGCGCTCACTCATCGGTCAGTCACAAGCACCACATGGACGGCGACCGGGCCATGAGCGCCGTACACGAGTTCACCCATATCAGCCGTTGCCGACGGCCCCGTCGCCACGACAACACTCCGCAATCCATCTCTGACCCGCGGCCCAAGGACCGATACGGCCTCACCCATCGATGCAACCACGTCACTCGCCCCAACCACAGCAATATGCGTTTCCGCGAACAAACTGACCGGCTCGCCACCGTCGTCGTCACCAGCGATGACCACTGACCCATACTCGGCAATCGCCGGGCCAGCTGGCGTAATCCCCGTCGCCGCCTCAAGGTCACTCGGTGCCGGATCCCGTGTCACCGAATCCGGGAGAACCACATCCGCGAGGGGAATCGGGCTGCCGACAGCCGGCTCCACTAGGAGGTCCTCGAGATGGTCGGTCGCCTCCTGTGCCGGCGTCCGATGCAAGGGCACCTCAAGACTGGAGAGTGACGCCGCAAACGACTCGATAACTGACGTCGACATTTCAGTATACAGCAATTCGAGGGCAGCGAGTTAGTTCTTCGCCCACCACCCCACCAACACCACCTCACCGACCCACACACCGTACCAACCGGCACCCCCCACCACACAGATGACTTCCCAGCCAATATGTCGTTCCACGCACCATTCCACTGGTACCCTGACCCATATCCAATGCAAACACTACAGAATACTGCGCCTCCGCCGGCCCTCCAATATATCGGGATTTATAGGGGGTGAATTGCCATGCCTGGTTGTATGTCGACCATCACCATCACGACAACCGATAGCCTTGAAGGACAGGAACTCACCGAGTATTTGGGGCTCGTGTCAGGCGAGGCAGTCATCGGGGCGAATGTTGTCAGTGACATCGCCGCCGGCATCCGAGATGTCGTCGGTGGCCGAAGCGGATCCTACGAGAAGAAGATCGAGACAGGACGCACCGAAGCGATAAACGATATCCAGGCCGCCGCCACGGATCTCGGCGCAGACGCCGTCATTGGGGCCACCTTCGACTACGAGGAAATGGCCAAAGGCATGCTATGGGTGAACCACTCCGGAACTGCCGTGCGAACCCGATCATAACCGGCCCACAGGGCATCGAACGCGCTCCACTATTGACCACGATCAGGTTGGCTGTCGAGTATGGCTAGACTTACCTGAATTCTGAGAGGACGTCGTCGGCAAATAATTCCATCCCACCGAGGTCTGGGAAGTCAACGAACCAGAACTGGAACTTCGTTACGCCTTCGTCGATGCGTTGCTCGATGGCGTCCGCGCATTCAGCCGGTGTGCCCATGATAAAGTAGTCACGGGCGTCATCGTAGGTTTCGATGTCGGGTTGGTCGGTGTACTCTTCTTCGAACTGGATGGGGAGCATCAACTCCAGCAAGTCATCGAATTTCTCCACGTCATCATCCCGCGTACAGATCACATGGCCGTCCCACGAGTACGTGATTTCATCAGGATCTCGACCGACGGTCTCACAGTGGTCTTCAATCACCCCGATTTTGTGACGGAGCGTCTCGACGTCACCATTGAAGACATCCGTGTTCCAGATGTCCGCATGTTTGGCGACCAGCTTCAGTGTGACGTCCTCTCCTTGGCCGCCAACGAGGATCGGTGGATGCGGCTCCTGGATGGGACCGGGTTCACAATATGCCTCCTCGACTGTGTAGTGGTCGCCATCGAACGAGACCGGGTCAGCGTCGGCTGTCCACATCCGCTTGATGAGCCGGATCGATTCATCCAGCCGCATGAGCCGTTCGAAGCCGTCGCGGTACTCCCAGCCATACGCATTGTATTCCGGTTCATGCCACCCGGCGCCCAAGCCCAGTTCGAGGCGGCCATCTGAGAGTACATCAAGCGTTGCGGCCATCTTCGCGACCAACGCCGGGTTCCGATAATCGTTACACAAGACGAGCGACCCCACGTTGACGTCGTCCGTGAAGCCCGCGATATGGGAGAGTAGCGTCCAGCATTCATACTCGGCGTGATCACGGCCCAAAACGAGATGGTCGGGCGCCCAGACGGCGTCAAACCCGAGGCTCTCTGCACGCTCAATCCCAGCTCGGGTGGTGTCCCACTCGAGTGACTCATAGCACGGGGTGTCTCGATGGACCGGTTCACTCCCCGCCTCGGGAGCCCCAGCGAACACCGGGATGTTATACTCAAACTGGAGATTCGTCATGCCCCGTCCACCGCGTAATGCTCGAGGGCGTCTCGATTCAGCTCTGCGCTCACACCCGGGCCATCTGGTAACGGGATCGAGCCGTTTTCTGCGCTCGGTGGATTCGCGTAAATTGCGTCGGCATACGTCGACTCCCGATCGTCAGCCTCGCGCTGGCGTTCCTTGTACCACTCGGGAATCGGGAAATACTCCGCCACCGGCATATTCGCCGACGCTGCAATACAGTGCAGTGTCGGGTTCGTCCCGGAATGCGGAATCACGGGCACGCTGTAGGTGTCTGCGAGGTCAGCGATCCGCATCAGTTCGGTAATCCCGCCGACCCGGTGGACATCCGGCTGGATGATGTCGACGGCTTCCCGGTCGAGTAATTCCTTGTGTCCATACCTGGTGAATTCGTGTTCGCCACCCGAGATCGGGGTGTCGACGGCGTCACGAATCTCTGCATAGCCCGCTATGTCGTCGGGAATCACCGGCTCTTCGACCCACGCCATATCGTACTTCTCGAGGCGTCGAATCATCTGTTTCGCATACCGGACGGTCCACCCCATGTAGGCATCACCCGCAATCTCGATGTCATCACCAACCGCATCCCGGACGGTCTCGACGATTTTCTCGTTTTCTGTCATCCCCTCTCTGCCAGCTTCGGGGCCATATCGGAACCGGAGTTTCACTGCGTCGAAGCCTTGTTCGACATAATCCCGGGCTTCTCGGGCGAGAGTCTCATGGTCGACGGGATGGAGGTTACTTGCGTAACTCCGGATCTCCGAGGTGGTCGGGCCGCCGAGTAGCTCATACACGGGTTTATCAAGTTCTTTCCCCGCAATATCCCACAACGCGATATCGACCGCGCTGATCGCCTCGATCGCCGCGCCTTTCCGGCCGAACGGGATCGTCGCCCGGTACATCATATCCCACAGCCGTTCTCGCTCTCGGGGATCTTCGCCGAGGATGAGTTTTGACAGTGTCTCGTTGATGATGGTCTCGATGGCGCCGGTCGCCCAATTCCCGTGGCCAACCCCCGTGATACCAGTATCAGTCTCGATTTCGACGACCACGTCACCGACCGGCCCCATCCATTTCCGTCGCGCCTGCGGATTATCCCCATCAGCGTTGTTGTACTCATCGTATTTACTCATGATCGTGACCAAGGGGAACTCAACGAACTCTCCCCAGGAATCGGTACTGATTTTCGTAACTGAGATATCGGTAATGTGCATGGCTCCAGGGTGGACCACGCCGCAACGGTCCTTCCTAAAAACAGCACCGAACACGACCATAAATGTTTGCGCCGCCAGCCGGTGTGACCCAAGGTATAAGGCTCCAACCATGATACTTTCTGCACGCACTCCCCCTTCCCTTGGAGAGCGTCGGTTAACCATGAAAGCAATCATCCAAACGGGAGCCGAGTCTGTCGAACTCCAGGAGCGTGACAAACCCGAGCCGGGCGCCGATGACGTACTCATCCGAGTCCACACGGCCGGGCTCTGCGGGAGCGACGCCCACGCCTACCGGTATGAAGGCGGCTACGAATGGATCCCGATACCACGTGTCATGGGCCATGAATACGCGGGGGAAGTCGCTGCCGTTGGCGACAACATCGAAACATTCGCCGTCGGCGACAAAGTCGTTGAGGAACCCATCCATGACTGCGGGCACTGCTTCCAATGTAAAAACGGCCAACCAAATGTCTGCCAGAACTTCTCGATCACCGGGATGCATCGCGATGGCGCCTACACTGACTACGTCACCGTCGAACCCCAACACCTCCACCACGTCCCCACCGACGTCCCCCTCGAATATGCCGCCATTACCGAACCGACCAGTATAGCTGCCCGGGCTGTCCTCACGCAATCAGTAACCGAGCCAGGTGATAACGTCCTTGTTGAAGGCCCCGGCCCGATCGGGGTCTTAACCGCATGCATCGCCGACTCCATCGGTGCGAACGTCACCGTCTCCGGCCTCGGCCGCGACGGAACCTACCGCCTCCCGCTCGTCGACGACCTCGATATCGCCACCATCAATCTGGATGACACCGACCTTGAGGAGTACGTAGCGAAGGCGACGGATGACATCGGATTCGATGTCGTCTTCGACACCACTGGTCATCATTCAGGGAGCGAAATGGCCATCGACGTTGTCCGAAAAGGAGGACAAATCGTGGTCATCGGGCTTCCTGGTGAATCGAGTGACCTCTTCTTGACCCCGGTCGTCCGTGGTGAAATCGATGTGAATACGTCCTACGGCTCCACGTGGCGAAACTTCGAACAAGCCCTCCGCCTCATGGACAACAACGCGGTCGACGCCGCCACCATTATCGACACATCGTATTCGATTGATGACCCCAAAGCCGCCTTTGAAGCCTTCCTCAACTCCGAGACCTGCAAACCCGTGTTCTCGTTCAACGGATAACCACGGCCGGATTCGACCGGCTCCACTTCCCTTCCATTCCCTTCACTTCACATCATGCGGTAGACTTCATCCATCCAGATATCATCATCGTCGTCTTTGAGAATGGGGGCCATGACGTCGTTCCAGTTGGCCTGTACTGTACTCGTCTCCATGACGTCTTTGATTGCGTCTGGATCGTCGAGCTCGAGATACCCGAAAACGTGGCCGTCCTTCTCAAAGCAACTGTATCGTTCGATCCCGGCGCCCGATGACAGATAGGCCTCTTCGAGCGCGTCCGGCACGTCGGTGTGTGCCTCGCGGTATGCGTCGCGTTGCCCAGGCTTGATCTCCAAGTGGAAAGCGATTCGCTCCATCGCGAGTACGGGTACTGCAACCGCACACAAAGCATTTGGGAGCACACCGAACAGGGGACGCGGCCGGATGCTGCGAAACGTTTAGGTGGCGGTCTCGATACGTCTCCGATGATGGTTTTTGATAGTCACACCCACGCCTGGGGGTTACCGAGCGAGGAGCATCCGTGGGTGAACGGTGATATCATCGAACTCGTCGACACCTTCTCGACGGACGCTGCCTACACGGCTGAGAAACTCCTCGCAGACATGGATACCGCAGGTGTCGATCACGCGATCGTTGTCGGCTATCCGATCTGTGCGTGGACAGATAACTGGTATACCGTCAAAGTGGCTAGTGAGCACGACCGTCTCTACGGGATCGTGATGGTTGACCAGTTCGCCAACGGGGCGGCCGACCACCTCCGGGACCTCATGGCGACCGATGGTATCCTTGGATTCCGTCTGGGCGCGATCAGTCCATACGACCGGATGTGGGAGACGTTCGATCCGACTGTCGAGTGGCTTCGTAGCGCCATCGAGGAAACCGCCTTTTGGGAGGCAGTCCACGAGACAGACGCAGTTGTCCAAATCCTCGCGCACATCGACCAACTCGACCAGGTCTACGAGTTGGTCGACACCTACCCCGATCTCACCTACCTCATCGATCATTTCTCCCACGCCGAACCAACGCACGATCCGGCAACATCGGCATTCACCAGGTATGCCGACTTGGCCGCGTATGACACCGTCTACCCGAAGATTTCAGAAATCCAACACCGGTCGAATGACGCCTATCCGTACGAAGACATGCACGAGCACGTCCGGTGGCTCGTCGAGACGTTCGGGAGAGACCACGTGATCTGGGGTGCAGATTACCCAAACGTGAGCGATACCGCGACCTACGAGGAGTGTGTCACCTGGCTCGACCACGTCGACACCCTCAGCGACACAGACCGCGACTGGCTCCGTGAACGAGCCATCAAACACGCCATCGACACCCTCCAGTAACCATCCTCACGACGGGCTGCCCCGTCAACAACCCCGGCGATTCCACGCACTCGTACTCGGTAGTGGATAGCGACCGCGAGCGATCAGGCCCGAGTAGTTTACCGTCCGTCGCCCGGTGGGCTAGGCTTGCACTTCGTCGACCATTTCCGCTTGTTGGGTTTCGATATCTGTACGGCCCTTGATGAGTCGTTCTGTCTCCGTCTCGAAGAGGTAGATGTGCCGTGGATCGATCGTGAACTGAACGTCGTCACCACGCGAAATTTTGTGGAACTGCGTCACCGTGGCGGTCAACCCACCGGTCGGTGTATCCGCATGCACGATCGCGTCCGTCCCGAGTGGTTCAATCACGCCAATCGTGGTTTCGAATTGCGGGCCATCGTGGCCTTCAACACGGGCGCTACTGGCGACTCTGAAGAGGTCTTGTGGTCGAAATCCGACGGAAACATCGGTCGCGTCTGTGTCCTCGACGAGTTCGGCATCGATCGTGAATGAACTATCCGCCAACTCCACGCGAACGCTATCGCCGTCCGCGGTCATCGTCCCGTCGAACACGTTCATATTCGGACTCCCCACGAATTGCGCAACAAACAGATTCACGGGTTCATTAAAGATCTCGGCAGGCGGCCCGAGTTGTTGCAGCCGGCCATCATACAGGATCGCGATCTTGTCGGCGATCGTCATCGCTTCTTCCTGGTTGTGTGTGACGTATGCGGCTGTAATCCCGACTCTGGATTGTAGTTCGTCGATCTCTGTCCGCATCTCTTTCCGGAGTTGTGCATCGAGATTCGCGAGGGGTTCATCAAAGAGAAACAGCCGCGGTTCACGCACAATCGCCCGGCCGAGTGCCACCCGTTGTTTCTGGCCGCCAGACAGGGCAGCTGGCTTCTTTTTGAGCATACCATCGATGCCAAGCATCGCGGCGACGTCCTGAACTTCCTCGGTAATCTCCGCACTCGACAACGACGTGTCGCTTCGCTTCAAGCCAAACGCCAGATTCTGCTGAATCGTCATATGGGGATACAGCGCGAAATCCTGAAACACCATCGCTACATCCCGGTTCCGTGGCTTCACCTCGTTCACCCGCATCCCATCGAATAAGACATCGCCCTCTGAGGGCTCCTCGAGCCCACCGATCATCCGGAGCGTCGTTGTCTTCCCACACCCACTCGGCCCGAGTAACACGAGGAACTCACCATCTGCGACCTCCAGGGATAAGTTATCGACAGCGACGATTTCACCGCCAGGACTGTCGAACCGTTTAGTGACGCTGTCGAGTTCTAACCGGGTCATCGTAACTCCATTTTCGAGTGTATGCATTAAAATCATTACCGTCTACAGCGTGGACGGCACGGAACCCCGGTCCAGCTAGACGGGAAGACAACGGTTGTTACCGGGTCAATTGAATCCTGGAGGAAACTCGCCCGTTCAGGCGGGGCGGCCGTCACTGGGCGTCCAGGCACCCGGGGGGACCCACCCGGTTGGGCCAGCAGTGTGCATCCCAAGTGATACTCCGCGGGGTCATCCTTTGATGGCGCCGCCGGTTAAGCCCTGCACGAAGTACCGCTGGATGTACGCTAACCCAGCAAGGACGGGGATCGAGACGAGGATTGAGGCAGCGGCGACGACGTTCCACTGGGTGTTGAAGCCTTGGACGAACGTCAGCAGTCCGGGTGGGACGGTGAAGTTCGGGCCGCTCAAGAGCGTGAGCGCGAATACGAGTTCGTTCCACGCCAGGAGGAACGCGAAGATGAACGACGCGATCAACGAGTTCACGGACATCGGGAGGATGATATATCGGAACGTTTCGAACGGTGAACACTGGTCCATCCGGGCTGCATCGAGGATAGCCCCAGGGAATTCATCGAAGAATCCTTTCATTAACCACACGACGAACGGGGCTGTCATTGCTCCATAGATTAAGATCAATGCAATATGGGTGTCATAGAGGTTGAGTGTGTTCACTAGTTCCCACATCGGGACCATGATCGCTGCACCGGGGAACATCAAGGAGGCCAGGAGTACACTCATGATCAGGGTTTTCCCGGTGAATTCCTGTCGGGAGATGACGTAGGCGGCGATGGTCCCGAAGAGCACGGCGATTAATGCGGCACCGACGGAGACGGTCAGGCTATTGATGACGATTCCGATGACATCAAGGTCAATTGCGGATGTCACATTCACATTCAGCGCGCCTTCGACAATCGATTCAAAGCCGGTCCCGGAGATGGAGGACTGGATGACCAAGATGAAGGCTTCAAGCGACCAGTTGGCAGGCACGACTGTCGGGGGGATTCGCTGGATTTCCTGTGTGGTCTTAAACGCGGTGACGACCATCCAATAGAGGGGGAACAGGACGTAGACGGCGATCACGACAGTCAGGAGGCCGACCGTGGTCTTCCGTACGTATTTGCCGGCTGTCGTGTCGAATAACCACGATGTGTTCCGCCGGAATTCGTCTGCTGGATCGGGGGTGTCGTTGCTCATTAGAATTCACCTTGGAGCTTGTCGTAGACCTTGATGTAGTAATACGAGAAGACGAGGAGGACGACGAACAGGAGCATCGAGAGCGCGGAGGCAAACCCGACATTGAAATCGACGAAGGCGGCGCGGTAGATCATCACCGGGAGCGTTGAACTGGAGACACCGGGGCCGCCTTCCGTCATCACCCACACCATCGAGAAGTTCCGGATATTGTAGATGAGCATCAACAGGAAGCCAATCGCGAGATTATACCGCATCAGTGGGAGGGTGATGTATCTGAATTCTTCCCATGGGGTTGCGCCGTCCATCCGTGCGGCCTCGTACAACCGCTCGTTAATTCCTTGGAATGACGTGAGTGTCAACAGGGCGAACAGCGGCGCGAGCCGCCAGATGATCCCGATGATCGGTGGCCACAGCGACAACTCTGGGTTCCCGAGCATGACGATGTATTCGTCGATGACACCGAGTTGGAGGAGCAGCTCATTGATGATCCCTTGGTCGCCACCGAACATGAACTGCCAGATTGACGCCCCAACAACCCGTGGCAGAATCCATGGAATAAGAACGATCGCGCTGGCCACACTCGTGTACGGGAGTTTTTCGTAGAGTAGCCACCCCATGAGGAACCCGATGAGGATGGCGGCGAAACTTCCAACCACGACCCACAGGAAGGTGTTCCACAACACGGTATGGATCTCTGAACTGGTCCAGATCGCCTGGTAATTCGCAAGCCCGACGAACTCGGCGTCGTCGGGGGAAAGGAGGCTTTTGGCAAAGAAACTGGAGTAGATCGCTTGCGCAATGGGATACAGGATGAAGCCACCGACGAGGAGCAATACTGGGAGAATCGGGAGATAGACCTGGAGTTCGTCCGGCACCCGATTGAGCAGCCCTTCGAGAGAAGACCGTGATCTGTCAACGTAACTCATGGAAACGCGTGAACGTGGTAGAGTGGTTCATTACTTGGCACGAAAAGTATTTCGCCACCAAAGGGGCCGTGCAGTCTCAAGGTGGAGCAGGCCGAGTGCCTCGCGGTCAAGGCTTGAGGCAGTTCACGCGAGGTTGTCGTCGATAATATCTTGGATGTCGCTGTTCACGTTGTTGCAGGCCTCTTCGGCGGTCGCGTTCCCTAACATGACGGGCTGGAGGACGCTTCGGTTGATCTGGCTTTGGATGGAGGCCAATCCGGAGAACGATGGGAACCGTGCTGTGTTGTTAAACAAGTTGTTTTCTTCATAGAGTGTGATCAAGTCACCGAACTGCGTTTCCATGAGTTCTGGTGGGTCTTCGAACGCGCTTTGGAGCGTCGGGACGCGGCCACGAATCCCCACATCTGGATCGCCTGACCACGGGGCAAGCTGTTCCGGTTGATTCCACCACTCGAGGAAGTCAAAGGCCGCCTCTCGTTCGGTGTCATCTTCCGTCCCTAACGCGAGCATGAACGCCTGTGCGTTCTGCAATAAGAGCTCTCGTGGTTCAAACTGCCCCGAGGGATTCTCCGGTAGCGGTGCACGCGTCACGATGTGGCCTTCGCCATCGTACCACTCGTCTGGAGCATCAATCGTCTCCATGACGGCGTTCGCGTGGGAGTACGTGATGAAGATCCCTGAGTTTCCTTCGATGAGTCGCCGCCCGGCCTCAATATGGTCATTTTCTGCGATCGCATTCGGGAACAGGCCAGCGGAGGCGAAATCCTCATAGAGCGCGACAGCATCGACGAATCCGGGCTGGTCGACCGTTGCCTCAAGGGATTCTGGGTCGAAGTACCGGCCCCCGTTGGCGTAGACAAATCCGATGAAGTAGCCGGACGTTAGGCCTTGATCGTTCCCGGATGTCGTGACCGCTGCATCCACGTCATCGAGTTCCTGCATCTCCTCGGCAAGTTGAAGGAGGTCCGGCCACGTCCGCGGCGGGTCGTCGAAACTCGTTTGTTCCATGTAGTCTGTCCTGATATCCACGAATGGCCCCATGTCGGCGTACCCGCCCGGTAGGGCATATTGTCGTTCGCCATCGTAATCGCCAAGACCTTCGTAGCGTAGCGTGTCGAGGTTCGCCTCCACGAACACGTCGTTGGCCTCTGCAACCCGGTCGGCGAAATCGCCTTCGTCGATCGGTTCGATCGCTTGGGCTTCGACGTAATCAGGGATCTGTTGGCCTTGCCCAGACATGACATCCGGGAGGTTGTTATTCGCAGCAGCTGAGGCAATAATCTGGTATTTTTGACCCCACTCTTGGTGTTCGTAGGAAACGTCGTGCTCTTCGTATTCTTCGTAATGCGAACTGATGTACTCGCGTTCCGCCGGCGTTCCACCGAACAACCAGAAATCCAGCTCGAGGCTGTCGCCGTCGCCGTTGCCAGTACACCCTGCGAGTCCGGCGGCTGCTGCGCCACCGATCCCGGTGAGGAACTGTCGTCGATCCAATCCGTGGAATACGGGATGCTTGTTGGACATAGGTTACTCTCCACACTGATGGCTGACGGCCATCACGTGCCTGACTTAGCTCGCGGTCCGAGAACGGCATAAACTTTGGGAAATCCACCGTCCTGATTGCACATAACTCACGCGTAAACCCAATTCCACCACGAACCGCGGCATGGGGTTCACTCCGTTGCAGCGACAACTGGATTCCGGAGTGTGCCGATGGATTCGATTTCAGCTTCGACCACATCACCGGGCTCGAGCAAATCCGGGGGGTCCCGAAACACACCTACGCCGCCGGGTGTGCCGGTTGAAATCACGTCTCCGGAGTTGAGCGTCATTACCGAGGAGAGATACTCAACGAGCTCGTAGACGTCAAAGATGAACTCGTCCGTGGATGACGACTGTTTCACGTCGCCGTTTACCCGGAGTTCGACAGCGAGACTATTCGGGTCGAGGTTGTCACCAGTTACCAGTTCTGGGCCCATTGGCGCAAAGGTATCGTATGATTTGCCACGGAGGAACTGGCCGTCTTCAAACTGGGCGTCACGGGCACTAACGTCATTCATGACCGTATAGCCGGCGATATAGCTAGATGCGTCAGCCGTGTCAACGTTTTTGGCAGTCCGGCCGATGACGACGGCGAGTTCCACCTCGTAATCGACCTGGTCGATATCTGTCGGATGGCGGATTGCGCTCTCCGGATTGGTGACGGCGGTGGGTGCTTTGCCGAATAACATTGGTTTCTCCGGGACGTCTTCGCCTTGTTCTTCGGCGTGATCATGATAGTTCAGTCCGACACACACGATTTTCCGTGGTTCCGGAACGGGCGCCAGGAGGTTGACGTCATTGTGGTTGATACCGCCCATCGTCTCTGTCTCCAGGGCTTGCTGAACCGTCTCTCTGTAACCTTGCGTTGCCAGGTCTTCCCAGGTGGGCTCACCACGGGGTGTTTCGCTGAGTGGATAGACCGTGTCATCGATAGCTACCCCCCACTGCGGTGGCCCGGTTGTGGTGTATCGAAGGAATCGCATTGCGCACTCGTTTGATGGACAGAGGTGAAAACGATTTCCATACCAGCGACATCCGATATTACCGGATACAATCTCTAAGGCAGCGAGTAGCATGCACTGTCCCCGTCGATCCTGGCCAGGGAGCAGGGACATACTACATCCGGTATTACCGAACATTTATCCTCATTTCCCCCGACTTCCTGATAATGAGTAATCAACGCGCGCCACGGGTCAAATCTGCAACAACCACCGTTGCAGTTATTGACGCGCTCAAAACACTGGATTACCCCGGAGTCGGCGAGGTCGCCGACCACATCGACCGCCCAAAAAGCACCGTCCATGACCATCTCAGTACCCTCATCGAATTGGACTTCGTCGTGAAAGAACCCACCGGCTATCGGCTCGGTGCACGGTTTCTCGAATACGGGGGATATGCCCGGGAACAAATGAAAGTGTACCGCGTCGGCCGCCCCGTTGTCGACCGATTAGCAGAAGATACCGGCGAACACGCCAACCTCATGATCGAAGAACACGGCCTCGGTGTCTTCCTGTACAAAGCCAAAGGCGAAGAAGCCGTCACCCTGGACACCCATCCAGGGATGCGTGTGACGCTCCAAGCAACCGCCCTCGGAAAAACCATACTCGCCCACCTCCCCGACACCCGCGTCACCGAGATATTCGACGAACATGGATTACCACAAATCACCGAAAACACCCTGACAGACCGCGATGCACTCTTCGACGAGTTCGAACACATCCGCGAGCGAGGATATGCTACCGACGACGAAGAACGCATTGAGGGGATGCGTTGTGTCGCAGCGCCTATCCTCGATCACGACGACCGTGTGATAGCAGCGGTCAGTATTTCCTCACCAGTCAGCCGCATGCACGACGACCGTTTCGCCAACGAGATCCCCCGCCGGGTCCTCAGTGCTGCGAACGTCATTGAAGTCAACATGACATACGCGTAGATTCCGTGTTTCAATCCTAACATATATGGCTGCTCCGTCAATGAGATATTTTATCTAATCTCCTACCAACGGTTGCAGCCGTCCAGATGGTAGGAATTTCCGAGGTTACCGGATTGCATACCTCAACGTTTCCGTCACTCTTCGCCCTTGTTATCGCGAAAAACGGTGCGGTATCGACGCCACTCAGAATCCGGTAATACCGGATATTCGATTCCATCCTCAACCACTTTGAGAGGCGCACATACAACGTTTCGCCTATCTCGCACCGTTTTCGCTGATCTATGGTTGATTCGAGTGGTTTTCTGCTAGCCAAACTGGTGCATCTCTCAGTTTCAGTGGAACCGCCGGATATGAGTCATGTTTGAGCGCACGTGCACCCGCCGTCTCGAAGTAACTCGATGGTAGAGTAATTTGACCCGCAATCGCGACACACGGTCTGGATGTTGACGAACACTTCATACTCGTGCTGGGAGACGTCGCCTGTTTTGGTGAGGTCTGTGATTTTTGACTTCGTGACTGCTTCGGTACGGCCTTCGAGTCGTTCAAGTGCCTGGATCTTTCGGTCGATGGTCTCCTGGTTTTCGGGCGGCAGGTTTGCGTTTCGATATTTAGTGAGGAAGGTATGCATGGCCTGATGGCTGACGAAATCATCCAGGAGCGTGTCGACGTCAAGCCCGACTTGTTGGAGGTCTCGGTATTTCCGTTTTTGATCTGCGCGGCCGGCGGTCTCGCTAGTGAGGATGTGGTACGTACTTGTGATGTCATGCGTGGTTGCGGTTTGCCCTGCCGCTTGGAATGCAGCCGCGAGGATGGCGCGATTGAATCGGTCGGCTAGGTCGCGGAGACTCGTGCGTGACCCATATTCGCCAGTCCAGGCCGCTTCCAGTCGATCGTCAATCTCTCCCAGACTATATTTCTCGATCATCCTGGCAACCTTGCTATCCGTCACCGTATCTGCCATGGGACTGGTATGCACCACTTCCTTTACAAAAGTACTGACGTAAAGGCTGGGGAAGATCGATTCGTTTGTTGGCTCAGTTGTGGGACGAGGAGCAAAATTGAGCCTGACTCCAAACGAATCTGACTAAACAGATGATTGATACTATTAGCGACTTATAAGGAAGAAAAACAATATTCACTATATATCTGATATAGATAAATATTTTATATATAATGTCTCATATTTCGATCATCGTAGATTGCCAACCTCCGAATAGGCTCGAAAATATCCAATTGACCCCGCTCATATTCGATGGTCACCGACCAGACCAAAATCTGGCCAATTCTAGTCATTCATCCACTGTATTCGGTCTTTAGATATCTTGGCCAGTCGAAACGCATAGAAGTATGTATGATGACTCATATGCCAATATTTCCATTCTTGACAACCAACGCTGACGATCAACCCTATTTCCTTCGATGTCACTGCTCATATTCCAGAGAACGGAAGGATTCAATAAAATAATACGAATCAAGTATATATAGAAATTTATATGAATTTCTATGCTTACTCAAAACTGTCTTTATTATCATAAATAACTGATATTTCACCCCCGATACCAGGGCCGAACTCCAACTCTCTGCGTCCCACCCCATTTGCTCCTCCCCGCCGCGCTTGCATCGCTGTAAAGGGAGCGAAAACGACGCAGCTCTCAGTGGATGCGAGCCGCGGCCAAGACCTATAACCCAGTCTATCGATATAGTGGCAGGTGGCAACGGTGACCGTCAATAACGACTATGAATCTGACAACCGACCGGGTGAAGATCCATGTCCGGTGATTGATCTCATCAGACAGATCGGGTCCGAGTGGCGGTTAATCGTACTCTATGATCTTCTCGACGAGGAAAAACGGTTTTCCGAAATAGAACGGTCAACGGGCGCTCGCCCCCGAACCCTCTCCCGGGTCCTCTCTGATCTAGAAGACATGGGATTTGTTGCCCGTCGGCTGGAAGAAGCCAGCCCCGTGGCAACATACTACTCCTTAACAGAGAAAGGGACATCCCTTTGCCCCGTATTCGCTGAAATGGAGTCGTGGACAGCCGAACGAGCCGATTCATCTCAATCAGCAGCGACGTCCACACCGCGCGACTAGAACCACTCCTCGAGGTCGGTAAACGTGCCATCATCAGCCGGATATCCGTCGTCATCGTAGGAATCCCACAATTGGGCTTCAATCTCAGGCGGGGCACCGATAATCAACCAGCCGACGGTCTCGTCCGTATCATTCCGGAGTTGTCGCGGGGTTTCGGGTGCTGGTCGGATCATTCCACCTTCTGGGATTTCGACCCGTTCAGCGTCTGACCCGACAAGGATATTCCCGGTCCCAGAGACGACGTAATACAATTCTTCCTGAACATCGTGGTAGTGGAAACTCACTTTATCGCCCGGTTCGAAAAACCATAAGCGAGCATTCATTTTCTCAAGCTTCGTGTTCGCCCCCACGTCAATCTGGACCGGGTCATCAACGTCAATTGGAAAGGCGTTGGCTTCTGAGCGATCAGGGACATACACATCGTATTCATCGGACATGCACTCCCAGGTATCACCGCGGCCCGTCAAAAAATTGGAGGAGACGTCCTTGTCACCCACTGGCACACATGTCAGGGAGGCGGGTCACTGCTCGAAGCTACTGTTCCTCTGACTTGTCTGGCTGTTCGTCCTCATCTTGGGACGGGAGGATCGCAATATCGAGCCAAAACTCTGCAAATGTTTCAATCCGATCACCGAATACCTCCGGATCGACCGGCTTGGTGATACACGCATTGGCGTAGTTCGACCAGGCTTGGAGGATATCCATCTCCGATTGTGAACTCGTCAAGACCACAACGGGAATGTGTCGTGTGTCGGGGTCACTCTTGATTTCATCAAGGACTTCATGGCCATCGACCCCCGGGAGATTCAGATCTAAAAGGACGACATCGGGCGTGCGGGTAGCTGTGTCTTCCTCGCCGTTAAATATCCAATCCAGCGCCTCTCTTCCAGTACCAACAACGCGGAGCGTCCCGGGTAACGACCGATTTTCGAAGGCTTCTTCGATGAGACGGACATCGCCTTGATTATCCTCAACCAGCAGCACTAGCTGCTCGCTCATCGGTACCCAGCCCCCAGCCGTTCCCGTCGGTGCGTATTACCGAGTGTTTGCGGTGAATACACGACCTCCAGTGCTTGGCGTTGGACATGTCCACACCGCGTCGGATTGTTCTCTACTGGGGAACATTGTTGGCTCCCTCTGAACAGACGCGGTGGAGCATTTAATGGAGAAGGTCGAGTTTGCCGCTGGCGAGACTCGCCTCTTGTATGCTGGGCCGGCATCCCATAGTGCCGGCCATCGCGTGGCCTCTGACACATCGTTCAAGAGATAGTGGAGGGGTGTAATAAGCCTTGGAGGTATCGCTTAACCGATATAGGCAGTTTACTGATTCGATGATTGCACCGAACTGGCCTGCTCGACCGGTAGAGAATCTAGATTTGTCCAGCGGATTCGGTGTCTTTCCGCGGTTCGATGCTTCATGCAATCACTGCTTCGTGCGGCTATTTTCACTCGTGGTTCCGCAGCTTTCATCACCGGTTGACAGCTGTCCATAGCACGCAACTAACGCGGGTCGACGGTGACCTCACTAACAATTTGGAAACGCCATGTAAGTCCAGGCAACTGGAAACATGTCGGTAAACAAGACATTAACGGTTCCCGAGTGAATTCCTAAACATATGAGTTCGCCCCGCCGTACAGTGGCCGTGGTCGTCGCTGTCACCACCATTCTGGCAGGTGGTTTTGTTGGCGGTGAAATACTGGCTTCCAACACCACTCCCACCCAGCTTGATTCGCCTTCCAACGATACCACCTCCACGAATGCCTCCGCTTCCTCTCCTGCACCGCATCGCAATACCACAACACATCCCGTGCCAACGCTGCTTTCTCAACGCGCAACTGATCACATTGCTGATCGCGCTACGCACCCAGAGCCGACAGTCACGTTCCTTGACGTCACCCCCGACTCAGTCACCGCCGGGAATCCAGTGACCATCCGCGTCGCCGCAACAACAAACAACGGCGCCGCCGACCGACAATCACTCGTCGTCGGCCTCCCAACACTCACAGACCGTGAAAATCCGGCGGATGCCATCACGGTGACAGACCATAACTTTGGGCCCGCAGGAACCGTCGCCATTATCGAACCCGGATCCCAAGCCCGCAGCAACTACGGAACAACGCAGACGGAAACACGCTATCCATACATCGAAGGCACCACCCCCGATACAACCACCACTGACTCCCTGTACATTGAGGTCACCGTGTCGCCACAGACGGCTGGCGTCTTCCGGGCGTATGCCAAATCCAAAACAGCGGATAACACCTGGCAGATTACAAGCTGGAGCCCCCACAACGACACGGCCGCCACCACCGACCACCAAGGAGAAGCCGTCCATCAAGCCCATGCCCTCGTGGCCGGCCAGCTCACCCCAGGCGTCCACATTCCAAGTTCACCACCGACAGACACCGACACCCCATCACCCACCAGGGACACCACGACATCAGACGACACCAGCTCTCAGTCTCCAGCCACGCCCACCGGATCCACACCACCTGACAGCAGTCCGCCAGACTTTACGTCCACCCCAGCCGCTAGCGCCAGCAACCCTGGTACCGACGCGACCGCCGACGACGCGGACGCACCCGCCAGGCAGGACTCTCCCCAGACACTGGCAGCGTCAGCAGTCGAGTTCCGTGGTTGTGATACCGTCCACATCACTGACCCGGATAACGTCTCAAGCGTTGAACTCGGGACCGTCGTCTATGTCTCGGATGGCATCGACACACAGGTCATCAGCACTCAAGTAACTGAGCCAACGGACCTTCCTCAACCGGGCACAGTCGATGAGGGGCTCAACGGCTACTATGTTTCATACGTTCTCCTCATGGACGACGATGGCGAACGGATCGCCACCGCTGGCCAGCCCGACGAGGAAGCCTGTGCAGCCCAAATCCAGCCCGACCGGCCAACCGTTTCATTCACGAACGCCACCGAGACCACGTCCGGTGACCTGGAAGCAACGTTTACGTACGAAAACCCCAATGACGACCCACTCTACGTCGGTACGCGTATCATTGAAGGCTCGGTCGGCAACGAATACCCCACCTCGAGTTTCCAGCCCGGGACGAACAATTTCACCGTCACCTGGCAGCCAGAGACGCTCGACGAAAACCTACTCCTTGATGTCGATCTGAGAGGATTTGGATGGTCGAATGCCTCCATCCAGGTGGACACGCCACCAGCGGCAGAATTCACTGACAACACCGGTGCAGGCACGCCTCAAGACACGACTACCGACGATACCGATACCCCATCAACGGAGGAATCCACCCCGACGTCGAGCGATGGGGACGTCGACGACGCTGATGCGTCCGCAGAATTCATCGATTGTGATTCAGTCAGAATTGACGGTGACGATGTCGCTGAGGTCGAGATGGGTGGCGTCATGTACGCCAGCGATGGCGTCGACACCCAACTCCTCACATTTACCGTCGATGACACCCCCATCACCATTCCCGATGACGTGCCTGCCGAGTTCTCTGAGGGCACGAACGGGTCCTACGTTTCAAGTGTCACCCTCTTTGATGATGACGGCGAGAAAATCGAGCTGACGACCAACCCGGACGCAGATCGTTGTGATGATCTCATACGCCCCCACCACCCGACCGTGGAATTTGTGGGTGCCACCGAAACCAACACGACCGATGATCTCGAAGCCACCTTCGAATACGAAAACCCCAATGATGAAGCCTTATTCTTGGGGACAGAGGTGACGAACGGAACCGTTGACGACCGCTACCCAATCAACGGCTACGAACCCGGCACCCACACCGTCTCCGTCACGTGGCAACCCGAATCAGAGTCCGAAACCTTGGAACTCACCGTCGATCTCTCCGGGTTCGGCTGGGAGGACGACACCATTCGCATCGACACCCCACCAGCCAGCCAATTCCGCGAATCCAACACCTCCACGTCCACCTCCTAGCCGACAACACCGTCGTGGTGTCCACCGATTGGAGACCTCCTCACTACCCCACGTGCAGACAACGGTATACCGACCAACAGCACTTATCACCGCGATCAAACGCCTCGACGACTCACCGGGGACATCTAGCGATACCGTGAGTCACGACGAACCGAGGAACGCGGGATGTGGTCATGGCGGGGATGACAGTATGCATCATTAGAATTTTGGTTGCGTGCGTCGCAGCATGGAGTAGTCATTCAGATGCGTTACCGTGCCGATAGCTGCGCGATGGCCATGGACCTTGTTGTGGGAACATGACTACCGCCCCCGATCTCGTGATCGTCTTCGCGGCAGTATTTCTTCCATTTGCAGCTATCCCCGCTATCCCTTTCGTCTACCGGACGGTCGGAGACCGGACCGGGTATGTAGGCGCTGCGGTCGCGGTTGCTTGTTTCGGACTGCTCACGACCCAATACGGACGAGAGGGGGCTGTTGGCGTGGCATGGATTCCACAGTTGAACATCCGGTTACAGTTCTATATTGATGCGTGGGCGCTCATGTTTGCCCTACTTGCCAGCGGTATCGGCGTTCTCATCTTCACGTATTCGGTCGGCTATATGCATGGGGAATCTTCACTCCCGCGGTATTATGCCGCGCTGTTAGCGTTCATGGGCTCGATCCTCGGGATCGCGCTTGCTGCCGACCTAATCGCGCTGTTTCTCTTCTGGGAGATTACGAGTGTTTGTTCGTTCATCCTGATTGGGCACTACGATTCTGACCCGGAGTCACGGTATGCCGCACGAATGGCGATGTTCGTGACCATCGGTGGCGGCCTGTTGCTCCTCATCGGCATCATCCTCTTGCGCCAGACTGCAGCCGGGGTCGTCGGAACAGCGACATTTGATCTTGTCACGATGCTCGAGAACAGTGGCGCGATACAAGCGGGCCTCCGCGAAAGCGGGCTGTTCGTCGTCGTTCTCGTGTGTTTTGCCATTGGTGCCGGGGCAAAATCGGCGCAGGTCCCGCTACACTTCTGGCTGCCGAACGCCATGGCGGCCCCGACCCCGGTTTCGGCGTTCCTGCACTCGGCGACCATGGTGAAAGTCGGCGTCTACTTCGTTGGCCGCATCCGCCCCTTGTTCGCCAGTCCCGAGTGGCTCTTTCTCTTTGCGACCCTCGGGCTTGCCACCATGCTTATCACCGCGATGTTGGCAGTCGCTGCGACGGATACGAAGGAGCTGTTAGCATATTCAACTGCGAGCCATCTCGGCTTGATGATTGCGGGGTTCGGATTCACGTCGATGTATGGCGCGGCCGCTGGTGTCTTCCACTTGCTGAACCATGCGGCGTTTAAAGCAGCGCTCTTCCTGGTGGCTGGCATCGTGGCACACGAAGCCGGCAGCCGCCAACTCGCAGATCTCAACGGCCTCCGCCACGACCTCCCGGTCACCGCCGCGATCACTGCAGTCGCCGCATTCGGGATGGCCGGCATACCCCCATTCAACGGATTCTATTCAAAGGAACTGTTTTTCGAGGCCACCTACCATGCCGGCCATGAACTCGGCGGTCTCGCCTGGCTCTATCCGGCCGTGGCGGTCATCGCTAGTGTCTTCACCGTCCTCTATTCACTCCGATTTCTCGCCATCTTTCTCGGAGACCGGCCGTCTACGCTGGGCACAATCCATCGCCCATCCCTGACGCTGCTGGTCCCGACTGGCATTCTCGCGGTCGTCGTCGCTGCACTCAGTATCCATCCCCAGTTTGCGGTTCCACGGGGTGTGGCTGCAGCGATGACAGCCACCGGCGGGAATCCGGACGCGGTCCACATCGGTCTCCCAACTGACCTGTCACCAGCATTCATGATGACCATCATCGCTATCCTTGGTGGAATCGGTCTCTATCCGGTGTATGGCCGCCTCCACCAGGCCATTCGGGACGGATTAGGCGTGGTCCCTCCGGTCCGTGCAACCTGGTGGTATGACGGTGCCGTCAGCGGCCTCGACCGGATTGGCACCACCGTCATCCCCCATATCCAGAATGGGTTGCTACGGACGTATGTCAGTTGGCTGGTCGGCATCGCTGCTGCGCTCACACTCCTCGGTTACCTCGCCGGACGCATCCCGTTCCCGCCGCTTGCCGTTTTCACCCAGCCGACGGCACTGATTGTGGTCTTACTCGTCGGCGCTTTAGCGGCGACTGCCATAACGACTGATCCTTCACAAGTCGTTGGCGTCCTCCTCTTGTCGGTCCTCGGCTTCATGATCGCGATCTTCTACATCCTGGCGAGCGCTCCAGACCTCGCATTAACCCAACTCGTGGTTGAGACATTGACCCTCGTTATCTTCCTGCTCGTGATCGAAGAACTACCCGCCTACTACGGTGAGATGGATCCCCCGGTGGTTGCCCGTGATATCCTCTTGTCACTTCTCGTCGGCGCCACCATCTTTGTGACCGTTCTCGTCTCGCTTGGTGGCCCCGACTCGGCGCTCGCTCGGTACTTCACCGAACAGGCAGTCCCACAAGGGGGCGGGACGAACATCGTCAACGTCATCCTTGTTGATTTCCGCAGCTTCGATACCCTCGGTGAAAGCACTGTCATCGTGATTGCCGCCATTGCCGTCCTCACCGTCGTGTTAATGCGTGACCAAGGGGAGTCCTCATGAGCACAGTCATCATGCGGACCACGACACGAGTGGTTGTCCCGATCATCGTGCTCGTCTCGATTTCTCTGTTCGTCCAAGGCCATAATCTCCCCGGCGGCGGCTTCATCGGCGGTGTCCTCACCACCACTGGTTTCGTCCTCATATACATTACCTTCGGGTTAGATTATCTCGAACGTATCCTCCTCGGGGATGTCGCCGCGACCGGTGGCAACGCGTTCGAAGACCGCGTCGTTGACGCCTACCGACGACTATTCGTCATCGGGCTTGTCCTCACCCTCGGGAGTGGCTTGGCCGCCGTCGCCCTGGGTATCCCCTTCCTGAGTCAGGACTTCATCATCATCCACGATGTCCCCCTCTATCACGAGGTAGAACTCGCCAGTGCCCTCATCTTCGACCTTGGGATCTACTGTGTCGTCGTCGGCGGGCTCTTAACGATCATTTCGGTGGTGGGGTCAGAATGACTGTCGTTCTCGCCGCGCTCCTCGGAAGCCTCTTCACCGTCGGGACTTTTCTCATCCTTCGGCGGGACCTGGTCGCCGTCATCTGGGGGATCGCGGTCATCACCCAAGGGTCGAATCTCTTTTTGCTCACGATGGGCGGCTTTGTCGAGATGGGATTCGACGCCGTCCCCATCCTTGCCACCCACGGCGACACACCCCCAACCACGACTGACCCGCTCGTCCAGGCACTCGTCCTCACCGCAATCGTCATCAGTTTCGGCATGACAGCGTTCGCCCTCGTCGTCACCTATCGCGTCTATGAAGAACACGGCACCCTTGACGTCTATGAACTCCGGGGTGAACCCTGATGGCGACCGAACACCTGGCAGTCGCCCCCATTGTCATTCCGCTCGTCACTGCGGCAGGTGCGCTCATGTCGCGACGCTGGCCACGCATCCACATAGCAGTCAGTCTCCTCGGTATCCTGACATACGCAGTCGCTGTCGGTCTTCTCGCGTGGCTGGTTGTCCTCGCCCCGACGGCACCAGGCGCCGCTGCGTATCAACTCGGCGGCTGGCCGGCCCCATTCGGCATCACGCTCGTTGCTGACGCCCTCGCCGTGTTCGTCCTCGGGCTGACTGCCGCCGTCGCCCTCCCGGCATTATTATTTTCCGTCCCATACCTCGATTCGGCCGACCAACAGATCTTCTATCATCCCTTATTCCACTTCCTCCTGGCCGGGATTTCTGGAGCATTTCTCACCGGGGATCTCTTCAATCTGTTTGTGTGGTTTGAAGTCATCCTCATGGCGAGTTACGTCCTGATCGCGTTCTACGGCGGCCCGAAACACACCCGCGCGACATTATGGTTCCTCGTCCTCAACATTGTCGGGAGTGCCCTCATGCTGTTGGCGATCGGCGGACTCTATGCGACAACTGGCACGCTCAACTTCGCCGATATGGCCCGCCGACTGGCTGACCCTGTCGCGTATGGGGTCGCTGTTGGGCCAGTCGTTGGGCTCTCCGGCCTCCTGTTTACCGTCTTCGCATTAAAAGCTGGCCTGGTTCCCTTCCAGTTTTGGGTTCCGAGCGCATACACCGCAGCTCCCCTCCCGGTGACGGCGCTCCTTGCCGGGGCGACCAAGAAGGTCGGCGTCTATGCCATCATTCGACTGTACTACACCGTGTTCTCCAGCACCGACGTCGCTGTCACAGTCCCGTGGGTTGGCAGCGAATCCATACTCGGCTTCATCGGCCTCGCGCTGTTGGTGATGGCTGTCGCGAGTATCGCCGTGGGCGGCATCGGGGCTGTCCAAGCGGCCTCGCTTGAAGAAATATTCGCCTATTCCAGTATCGGACAGGTCGGGTTCATCGTGATGCCACTCGCAATCGGCGCCATGGTCTCCGACCCCACCATCCATCACCTCGCCGTCCTCACGAGCCTCGTGTTCGCGCTCCATCATGCCCTCACCAAAAGCATGCTGTTCCTTATCGCCGGCACCGTCCGCAATGCGACCGGGGTCAACCAGCTCGCCGACCTCAACGGCTTGGCGGGACAGTTCCCAGCAATCGGTGGTGCCTTCCTTGTCGGCTGTCTGTCGCTCATCGGGATCCCTCCACTGTCGGGCTTCGTGGGGAAACTCCTCGTGTTTGACGTCGCTGTCCGCCTCAATGCCTATATCGCCGGGATCGCGCTCCTCATCGGCTCGCTGCTCACCATTGCCTACACCACACGGGCCTGGACCGCGAGTTTCTGGGG